>JBDLIV010000251.1:0-3710 GCA_039714675.1 Thermodesulfobacteriota bacterium | reverse complement strand
GTAGCATGATTATAAAGCGGGCACTCAGGATATTGTTTCGACATTTTTATTCCTTTTAAAATTATATCCCCAAAGACTGATTTTATATATACCTTAATTTTTCAATGCTTTCAAGGTATTTTCATAGTATAGCAGCAGGCAGTGTTTTTTACTATTTAGTGTCTGAACAAAATATCATGTTTATGGTCGGCACTATTTTTTTGGCAGGCTGTTTAACGATCACTGTGTAAGTGATTCTTCCTTAATCTTAACCGGCCCTGATGAGTCGATGTTTATTTGCGGCGTTGGTTTACTGGGCTTTGGTGTGGTTTTTAAAAGCAGGTCAATGTCTTTTTGCAACCTGGAAATATTTGCAGTAAGCCTTTGATTTAATGTCTTTAATTTTTTATCAAGGTGTTTTTCAAGGGTTTTAACTGAGGTCTCCAGTTCATCGGTTTTTTCACTGACCTCTTTGTTAAGGTTGGTCTGTTTGTTATGGTCCTGGTCAATTTTTTTATATTTTTTATCAAGCAGGCTTATGTCTTTTCTCAATTCAGCTATTTGTTGTTCATAATTGGACAATTCAAGTAATCTTGCGTCAAATTCTTTTTTAAACAGTTTTGTATCCTCTCTTATCTCCTGGGCTGCTTTATTCAGCTCAATATTATTATTTTTAATTGCAGCAAGGGCCTGCTTATCAATCCTCTCAATGGCAAGGTTGTTTATTTTGTTCTGATTGGTATTATTGTCAATACGGTTTTCAATTTTGGAAAAATGGCTTTTCATACTTTTATTGTCAGCTTTCAAGGTTGATAATTTTGCAATCTGCCCTTCAAGTGAAGTATATTTTTTTTCAAGTTCCGGCAGTTTATTATCAAAATTGAATCTGTTTTTTTCTGTTTTGACATCTAAAGCATTTAATTTTTCTTCCAATTGCTGGGATATCTTCTCAAACTGGTTTTTTTTAGTAAGATCAGCACCAGCCATTCTCTCTTTCATGTCAAGATAGGCAAAAACAAGTATAGCTCCGATTATACATGGAATAATAATGGAAATAATAGTTATCCTGTTAGAAAGTTTGTCAATTTTAAGAGAGTTGATATCCTGGTGATAAATTAATTCTGTAGCTTCATCACCACTGTCAAAGTCCTGCTTATCCGGGTTGAAATCTTTTAATTCCATGGAATCCATATTTATATCCTGTTATCTATTTTATTCCCACTCTATTGTACCGGGTGGTTTGGAAGTGATATCAAACACAACCCTGTTAATATTTTCGACTTCATTGATAATTCTATTGGAAATTGTACCAAGAAGATCATGGGGCAATTTTGCCCAGTCTGCAGTCATTGCATCATTGCTTGTGACAGCTCTTATAGCAATACAATTGGCAAAGGTTCTTTTGTCCCCCATAACCCCCACACTTTTAACAGGAAGCATCACTGCAAATGACTGCCATAGTTTTCTGTAAAGACCTGCACTTTTGATCTCTTCAAGCAAAATAGAATCAGCTTCCCTTAATATCTCAAGGCGTGATTGGGTGATATTCCCCATTATTCTAATGGCAAGACCAGGTCCTGGAAAGGGTTGGCGCCAGATAAGGTCATCATTAATACCAAGCTCAAGCCCGAGTTTTCTTACCTCATCTTTAAAAAGAAGTTGTAAGGGTTCAATAAGTTTGAGCTTCATTTTTTCTGGCAATCCTCCCACATTATGGTGGGATTTGATTATGGAAGTAGGACCGCCAAAAGCTGATTTGGATTCAATAATATCAGGGTACAATGTCCCCTGCCCAAGGAATTGAGCATCCTGAATTTTATTTGCCTGGGCTTCAAACACCTTGATAAAGAGATTGCCTATGATTTTGCGCTTTTTTTCAGGGTCTGTAACATCTTTTAATGCGTTTAAAAAAGTATCTTGCTCATCAATAAATTTTATATTTAAATCAAGATTGGCAATCAGGCTTTTTTCAAGGATCTGTTTTTCATTTTTCCTTAGAAGTCCGTTGTCAACAAAAATGCAGAATAAATTTTTTCCAATGGCTTTATGAATTAGAGTTGCAGCAACGGAAGAGTCCACACCGCCGGATAGTCCCATGATTACTTTTTTATTTCCAACTGCCTCTTTTATCTGAGTTATGGCACCATCGCAAAATGATTTCATTGTCCAGTTTTTTTCACAATTACATATATCCAGTATAAACTTGGAAATCATTAATGATCCGTTTACAGAGTGTTCCACTTCTGGATGAAGTTGAAGACCGTAAAAATTTTTCTCATAATTTGCAATGGCTGCAATGGCTGTATTTTTTGTAGAAGCTGTAGTAACAAAATTATCAGGCAGTTCAATGGCAGAATCTCCATGACTCATCCAGCATTGAAAACCTGTATTCAGATTTTTAAACAGTGCCTTATCCTCTTTAATATCAAGACTTGCAAACCCGTATTCACGTTTACTTGCTTTTTTAATTTTTCCGCCAAGAGCATGCACCATATAATGCATACCATAGCAGATCCCTAATATTGGAATACCAAGATCAAAAATCGCTGTATCAATATTGGGGCTGCCCTCTTCATATATACTTGAAGGACCGCCGGAGAGAATTATTCCTTTTGGGTTAAGATCCTTTATTTTATCTATTGAAATGCTTGCCGGCTCTATCTGGCAATATACATTGTTTTCCCTGACTCGTCTTGCAATAAGCTGGTTGAACTGTGAGCCAAAATCAATAACAATTATCATAAATTTTATCCTGTATTAATAATTTATCCAAGTCTTTTAATTTCCTATAATATGGATAAAAAATCAAGTTGTTTTTGTCCAGAGGTTGCCAATTTACTGTTAATATGATTAAATCACGACCCATAAAGATGTTTTATATAAGAAAGATTAAATAGGGGAGTATTGCATGTATCTTGCGAGCGATTTAAGAAAGGGGTTAAAGTTTGAAATTGATTCTGAACCTTATGTTATTGTTGGCTTTGAATTTAAAAAACCTGGAAAAGGCCAGTCTCTTTATAAATGTAAATTAAAGAATATGATTACCGGAGCTCAATTTGAGCGGACCTATAGATCCGGGGATAAATTTCAAAAAGCTGATCTTGAAGAGCGGGAGATGGAATATCTTTATAATGATAATACAGGATTTTGTTTCATGGATACATCAACCTATGAACAGCACTTTCTTTCAAAAGATCAATTGGAAGATGTAATTGATTTTTTAAAAGATAATACTATCTGTACAATTCTTTTGCATAATGGTTATCCAATCGGTGTCACTATGCCCAATTTTATTAATTTGAAAGTTATTAAATCAGAGCCATGGGCAAAAGGTGATACTGCAACTGGAAGTACTAAACCTGCAATAATGGAGACAGGCCTGGAGATTCAAGTTCCTCCTTTTATAGAGGAAGAACAAATAGTTAAAATTGATACAAGAACAGGGCAGTATGTAGAAAGAGTTAATGAATAAACAGTTTTAAACTTTTAATTAAGAATGACTCCCAAAAATTAAAACAAAAAGGTAAACTTTCCTAATTTAAGATTAAGCATTCACCTCTTTGAATCCGCAGTCCCTGTTGGGACACTTTATAACTTTCCCCTCTTTTTTGGTCTCTTTTTCAACAAGATACTTTGATCCACAATCAGGACAGGATCTGTCAACAGGTTTATCCCATGATGCAAAGGTACAATCAGGATATCTTGAACAGCCAAAAAAGATTTTACCTCTT
>JBDLIV010000250.1:0-3710 GCA_039714675.1 Thermodesulfobacteriota bacterium | reverse complement strand
TATTTCCATGATCGGAAAAAAAACTTCCTCTGATCCTGATAATTTTCAAAAAAAGAAATGGTTTGAGCAGTAATTTGATAAATAAGAAAATGATAATATTCGGCAGGGTTGTTGAGGGAACACACAAAGCAGAATATTTTACAGGGCTTTCCTGGGTACAGTCTCAATGTTTAAAAAAATTGGGGTTTGAACCCTTTGCAGGTACCCTGAATTTGGAAATTGGACAAGATAATCTTGGTATATTAAGCGCACTGGAAAAAGAACAGCTGGATGAACTGATACCACCTGATGATGGTTATTGTTCTGCCAAGATCTGCCCGGTATATCTTGGTAATATTAAAGGGGCATTAATACTACCGGATGAGAACGTGGATATACATGGGAAGTCTATTATTGAGATCCTGGCCCCGGTTCACCTGAGAAAGACCCTGAATTTAAAAGATGGTGACAAAGTAGAACTTCAATTTAAAAAAAACACTATAGGAAGCAAGATTGATGTACATGCTGTTCTGTTTGATCTTGACGGTACTCTGATTGATTCTATTGAATCTTATTATAGGATTGTGGAAATAGCATTTGAAAAATTGGATTTTCCACCTGTTTCAAGACAAAAAATTTTCCAGGCAGCCAGGCAGGATCCTTTTGACTGGAGTCAGATTTTACCTGATATCCCTGGAGAAACCTATGAACAAACATCCCGGGAAGTATGGAAACTGATAGAAAAAATTTATCCAAAAGAATTTTTAAAAAATGTTCACCCCTTTCCATTTACTGGCAGTACACTTAAAATTATTCACGCCGCTAAAATAAAAATTGCAATTGCAACCTCCACGCCCAAAAAAAATATTAATGATAAAATAAAAATCCTTGATCAAGCTGGTGTCTTAGATCTGATTGAAGTTGTCATCTGTGCCGGAGATGTAAAACGCCAGAAACCCTATCCAGATCCTCTGCTGTTGTGCAAAGATCGTTTGGGTCTGACCACGGATCAGTGTTTGTATGTCGGAGATATGGGAATTGATATAGATGCTGGAAGAGCTGCAGGCATGAAGACTGCTGGTGTGTTAACAGGTTTTGAAACACTAAAGGATCTTAAGGCAAAAAAGCCGGATATAATTCTAACATCTATTGCTGACTTGCCTGACGTATTGGATATTTAGGAAACATTAGAATGAAAGACAATAATGATTATCAACTTTATCCAACCATAGCAATGTTGAGTGGGCATGCTTTTGGTGCATATTTTACCCTTGCCTATGCCCAAAAGATTAACCAGGATGCACCTTTGTCTTTAAAAGGGATTAAAAAAATTATTACCATGTTTGAAAAAAACATGGCGTTTTAAACCAATTAAATTTAGACAAAGCTGATCAAATAATGCAAAAATGCTTCCAAAGTGATGATTTAGAGGAAGGCCAAGCTTCATTTATGGAAAAAAGACCCCCTAATTTTCTTTACAAACTTAACATGCTTAACTTACTGTTTCGATTTTTTTTGAAAAAATCTTATTGACAAAGCTATATATTAGATTATTCTAAATTAGAAGAGACTAATATTAAAATATAGATAGATTTATGGAACAGATTGATCCAAAAATATTAGAACAGAACGCGGAAACGGCAGCAAAACTGCTCAAAAATATGAGCCATCCCAGCCGCTTGATGGTGCTGTGCCACCTGATGAAAGGAGAGTGCCCGGTCAATGTACTTAATCAGGCCATCTCATTGAGTCAGTCGGCCCTGTCCCAACATCTGGCAGGATTGCGGCAGGCAGGCCTTGTGGATACACGGCGCGAAGGCCAGGTGATCCATTATCGTCTCAAGAGCCAGTCCGTATTAAGGATTATTGAGGCCCTTTACCGCATCTATTGCAACCCAAACAATAAGGAGCAACAATTATGAATAGACAATTAAATTGGTTTAAAGGAGGTCTCTTGCTGGGAGCATCTTTTCTTCTGGCAGTGGCTTTTGTCAAACCCATTGGTGTATCAACCCAGTTTGTCATCGCCGACGGCATAGTCTGGAACCTGTTCTCAGATACAGTGGTTCAAAAAGATCCTGAGAGCAAAACGGGTTACTCAAGCCCCAACGCCTATCTGAATAAGAGCGGAGGCAAATACGCTAAAAACGTAGCCAATCCGGTCAACTACAGCTTTGTTTTCGTTATCGCTATGGTTGTAGGGGCATTTTTATCCTCGCGGTTGGGCGGTCCTAACCCTACAGTACCGGACCGCAGCGCCCCTGAAGTTTGGCGACAGCGTTTTGGAGAGAGTCCTTTCTTGCGTTATGTGACGGTATTTTTTGGCGGGGTCATCGTACTTTTTGGGGCCCGCCTGGCCGGGGGGTGTACCAGCGGCCACATGATGAGTGGGATGATGCAGACATCCCTGAGCGGTTACCTGTTCGCTATTGGTACCTTTGCCGCAGCGGTTCCAGCAGCCATACTGGTTTACAAGAGAAAATAGGAGGTGCTTTATGACAATCGTTTTTGCAATCATACTCGGAATTTTTTTCGGCTTTGCCTTGCAGCGAGTCGGGGCTACAAACCCACAAAATATTATTAACATGCTGCGTCTTACGGACCTGCACCTTATGAAGGCCATCTTTTTTGCAATCGGGTTCAGCAGTATCCTTTTATTTCTGCTGATGACTGTTGGTGTCATCGACGCAGGGCACCTCTCCGTAAAAAGCAGCTACATAGGAGTGATCGTAGGCGGGGCGATAATGGGCCTGGGCTTCGCCGTGTCTGGCTACTGCCCCGGCACGGGCCTGACCGCTTTGGCGGACGGCCGGAAGGACGCCCTGTTTTTTGTGAGCGGAGGCCTGCTGGGTGCTCTTATCTATACCATGGTCTACAGTAGCATAAAAGGGTCTTGGCTATTTGACAAGATTGCTGGCGGCAAGGTGATGCTGGCCACAGGCTCGGATAAGTTTCAAGCGCTGTTGCCTATGATACCGGGCGCTTTACTGGCCGCCATAATCGGGGTTATGTTTATGCTCATCGCTTGGAAACTACCTGACAAGGTCTGATTTCAATTATTCACCAAAAGGCCCTGTAAAGCGCCGGGCCTTTTGGCCTGTCATGGTTCCTGAATCCATTACAATTATTCAGGCGGAAAGAAGAGAGATATTTTTTCCGTTCTTTTGAGCTCGAAAAAATTTACAAAATGTAGAAAAAATAAGAATATTTCTTAATCAAATGCTATCTCGGTTTTCCATTTTCTCCTCCATAATTTTTCATTATAAAGGCTTAACTTGAGGTGTACAATACTTGGGGAGGATCAGTTATTCCTCTATATTTAATTAACTACAATTTTGAATGCATAAGTTGATTTACTGGTAAACTTATAAGTAGCATGATGGTTTTAAGCATCTATATTGACATGGCTCATAAAGATAAGGAGTCGCATTAAATTTAATTCTATGAAATTTCCTCTTTAAGCATGCAGCAGGCAATTTGATATTCAGGTTCTCCAACTCTGTTATAAGAGAGGTTCTGGGGCTGGATTATTTTGTTCATGACACAACCTTCGGGAATGGTCAGGTGAAACAGATCTTTTTCATTGATTTTTGGAGTGGGGATCAGTCTGTTTTGTTGTATTTCAAAGGAATGCAAAGGGAAATCTTCACATATTGGACATTGATACACTCTGCCGTTGGGAAATACAAAATAGTTGTCTGCCACATTGCCGGCACATTGAAAGGTTTCAT
>JBDLIV010000249.1:0-3711 GCA_039714675.1 Thermodesulfobacteriota bacterium | reverse complement strand
ACAATAAGAACAGCTGCAATTAAAATCAGGAGGATTGATAAGCCTGCTGCTGTTTTTAAAGTGTTTAAAAAAAGATTTTTTTTCTTTTTTTTAAAAATATAGTCAGATTGGAAATTCCGCCAGGAATTTTCTTGTTTATATGTATCCAAAGCAATCCCTGAATTACTCTTTTTTACCTGTATCAATGCGTGGAAATAAAATTTCAGGCTTTGCGATTATGGTCTGCTCTTTAATTTGTCCCCACAAAAGTGTCTCTTCCAAAGTGTAAAACTTGTTTTCATCTTTTTCCATACAGAGCGTTTCTTGCATTTTTAAAGATGTTTGAGGCATGATGGGGTATATAAGGCATGTAACAACTCTCAAACCCTCCATTAGATTATAGAGTATGGTTGCAAGTTCATCAATATTGGCTTCATCCTTGGCAAGAGCCCAGGGAGCATTTACATCAATGTATTTATTCATTATGCTGATAAACTGCCATACTGCTTCAATGCCTTTGCTGAATGCACAAACTGACATGGCTTTTTGAAATCCATCTATTGCTGATTCTGCCTCAAGAGAGAGAGAGAGAGATTTCTCTTTTTCAATTTTGGGATCTGCTCCTTTAACTTTACCTTTAAAATATCTGTGGTTCATGGAGAGAACTCTTGAAAAAAGATTTCCAAGATCATTGGCAAGATCCGAGTTTATCCTTGATACAATACTATCTTGTGTAAAATTGGCATCTAATCCGAAAACCATCTCTCTTAAGAGAAAATATCTAAACTGATCAAGCCCGTATGCATCTATCACTTCTAAAGGGTTTGTCACATTGCCAATGCTTTTGGACATTTTACTGCCTTTAACATTCCAGAACCCGTGGACATTTAAACCATTGTAAATTTCAATACCAGCAGCCTTGAGCATAATCGGCCAGTAAATTCCATGGGGTTTGATAATATCTTTTGCCACAAAATGACGGGCACCCGGCCAGAATTGTCTGAAGAGTTCTCCATCAGGGTATCCAAGGGCTGAAATATAATTCACAAGGGCATCAAACCATACATAGGTGACATAATCCTCATCAAAGGGCAGGGTAATACCCCAGGTCAGCCTGGTTTTCGGCCTGGAAATACAAAGATCTTCCAGAGGCTCTTTTAAAAAAGATAAAATTTCGTTTTTATACTGCTCAGGCCGGATAAAATCCGGATTTGTTTTAATGTGGTTTATGAGCCACTCCTGATATTTGCTCATTTTGAAAAAATAGTTGGATTCTTTTATAACTTCCGGAGTGGTTCCATGATCCGGGCATTTACCATCTGTAAGTTCTCTTTCCTGGTAAAAACGTTCGCACCCATAACAGTATAGACCTTCATAACTTGAAAAATATATATCTTCGTCATTATAAATTTTTAAAAGAATTTCCTGGACAACTTTAATATGATCTGGATCGGTTGTTCTTATAAAATAGTTGTTTTCAACATTTAAACAAGGCAGAAGATCCTGAAAAAGTTTGCTGACTTTATCAGCATATTTTTCTGGGGTAGTTTTCTGGTTTTCTGCTGCCTGAACAATTTTATCTCCATGTTCATCAGTTCCGGTCAGCAAAAATGTTTCACACCCTTCCATCTGCTTGAATCTGATTGCAGCATCAGCTGCTATGGAAGTGTATGCATGACCAAGATGCGGTTTTGCATTGACATAATATATGGGAGTTGAAAAAAATTGTTTTTCCTGATTTATATCTTTCATGTTTCCTCAAAACGCCTGTTTTTTTTTAAGTCCTTTATAGCTGTCTCCACTTCAGTATCTTCATCTATACGGACAGTCACACTCTCTTTTAACACATTCTGCCTTATAACTCGTCCCTTGCCTTCTTTGGTTGTAATGGTTTTTCCTAGTTTGGGCATTGAACGTTTAAGGCTTTTATAGGTCTTGTTCTCAAAGGTCAGGCAGCACATTAATCTGCCGCATACTCCGGAAATTTTTGTGGGATTCAAAGACAATCCCTGCTCTTTTGCCATTTTAATGGAAACCGGTTCAAAAGTATGCATAAAAGAGGAGCAGCAAAGTTCTCTTCCGCATTTGCCTACACCCCCGTAATGTTTTGAGAGATTGCGTATTCCCACCTGGCGCATTTCAATTCTTATATTGAACTCTTTTACAAGAAGTTTTATTAATTCTCTGAAATCAATTCTGCCGTCAGCAGTATAAAAAAAAGTCAGTTTGTTTTGATCAAAGGTGCACTCAACACTGAAGAGGTTCATGAGAAGATTTAAATTCTCAATGCTCTTGATACAAAAAATATGGGCGGATTTTTCAAGTTTTTTAATCTCTTCTCTTTTTAAAAAATCTTCTTTAGTGGCAATTCTGACAATCTGTTTTAATTTTTTCTCGCTTTTTTCTATTTCAACAGGAGGAGTGGCTATTTTACCAAATCCCAGTCCCTGTTCAGTTTCTACTATTACAGGATCGCCTTCTTTTAAGACAAAAGCATCGCTTTTAAAATCATATATTTTTCCTACTTTTTTAAACTTCACACCGGCAATTTTAATCATAAATCAGGTTCCTTTTGTCCAGGGCAATTTTAAGGAAAAATCTATCCAATACCAATCGTGGAGAACTGTTTGCTGCTATCCTTTTTTGTGTTTCAAAAAGATTTTCAAGCCACTCAATAAAAACAGTTGATTTTATTTTGAGACTAATATCTTTAAAAGTATCTGAAAAATCAAGATTAACTATTTTTTCTCCATTATATCTGCAAATCATTAAATCCCTGAAAAAAGTTTTCATAATAGCAAAAGTGCTATCAAACAGGTTTGGATCAAGGCATATTTTTTGTGAAAGCATCAAACCCTTTGATATGCAACTGCTTGTATCTGTCAAAATTATATCTGCAAGAGCTTTAAGCAGATATTTCCTTTTTTGAATCCAGTCAATGTTACCTGCAGTATCATCAAGATTTAAATTTAAGTACATAAATGCTTTTTCAAGGTCAGCATCAGCTGTCCTGGAAGCAATATGGGCCATCTGTTTGTCAATATTGAACTTATCCATCAAATTTTGTTCAATATGTTTGTAGGTTAATGGTTCAAACCTGATCTTCACGCATCTTGAAATAATGGTTGGCAAAAGAGGGCCTGTTTTTTGAGCAACGAGTATAAAAAATGTTTTTTCAGGCGGCTCTTCAAGCATTTTTAACAACGCATTCTGGGCCTGGGTATTCATTTTTTCTGCATTTAAAATCAACACCATTCTGCACCTTGCCTCATTGGGCCTGGAGGCAATTGTCAATCCCATTTGACGGATCTGGGATATCGAAATTATTTTTTTCTCTTTTTCAAGGTCAATGGTCAATATATCAGGGTGGGTTTTCCCGTTTATCTTACGGCATGATTTGCAATTATTGCATGGAATATCCCTCTTGTCCAAACAATTACACCCTTTTGCAAAAAAAAATGCTGCCTCTTCTCTTTTTGTATTTTCATTTCCATAAAAAAAGAGGGAATTGGGGATTTTTTGTGTCTGAATGATATGTGTTAATTCATGAAAGGCCCGTGCTTGATATTGCAGTTGGTCAGAATCAGACATGGTTCAAATTAATAATCCACCCGCTCCTTTAAATCTTTTCCACATTTAAAGAATGGAAGACGTTTGGGAGGAATGGTAACTTTTTGTCCGGTTTTTGGGTTGCGGCCTGTGTAGCTTTTATACTCTTTTATATGAAAACTG
>JBDLIV010000248.1:0-3726 GCA_039714675.1 Thermodesulfobacteriota bacterium | reverse complement strand
TCCCTGGTTCTTGCTGCAATATCAAGTGCTGCGGCCAGAAGAAAATCTCCGGTTAAAACAACTTTTGGAGCTGACCATTTTGTATGGGCAGCTTTTTTTCCGCGCCTTATATCAGCTTCATCCACAACATCATCATGCAAAAGAGTGGCAGCATGAAGATATTCAAATAGAACAGAAAATTCAATTTCAAAACCATTATTAAAATTGCAGAGTCTGGCACTGTGGATCATCAAAAGAGGTCGCAGTCTCTTTCCTCCGCTGAAAAGAAGATGGGAAGCAATCTCTTTTACAAGCTTCAGGTTTGGATTCAGGTTTTTTTCAAGGGCAATTTCAATCTTTTCAAGATCAGGTTCAACCTGTTCAATAATTTTTTGTTTTAAACCCTTTGTCATGCAATCACTCCTGCAATATCATATTCAAACCCATCTGTTATTCTTACATTAACAAAGGTATTGATTTCAAGCTCATTTTCATAAATAAATGTTACGCCATCCACCTCAGGAGCTTGAAACATTGTCCTGCCAATGTATAAACCAGGTTCTGGATTTTCTTCCACAAGCACCTCAAATGATTTCCCAACATATTGACTGTTTATCTCTTGGGATATTTCAGCCTGGGCTGCCATTATCATATCATGCCTCTGTTCTGCCAGATCTTTATGGATATGATTTTTCAAATGATGGGATTTAAGATCCAGGGAGTCTGAATAGGTAAACACCCCGAGATGATCAAACTTGATATCTTTGATAAACTGCATCAATATATTAAAATCCTCTTCTGTTTCACCTGGAAATCCAACAATAATGGTTGTCCGTAAAACAGCTTGAGGATCAATTTGTCTGATGTTTTTAAAAAGAGTATAAAGATCCTGGTTTGTATAAGACCGCCCCATTTTTTTCAGTATTTTGGAAGAGGCATGCTGGATCGGGACATCATAATAAGAGCAGATATTTTTATATTTTTTTACAGTTAGGATAATCTCTCGGGTCAATGTTTTCGGATGAGCATATAAAAATCGTATCCAAGCGGGGTTATGGTTATTATGCAGTGTATCTGCCAGAGATGTCAGAACATGTTCAAACCCTGTCCCATCATTCAGATCCTGACCATAATCTGTTGTGTTTTCAGCAGTGAGAATAATCTCTTTAACTCCCCTGAAAATCAGATTTTCTGCCTCTTTACATATATCTTCCTTTGGTCTTGATCGCTGAGACCCTCTGAGTTGAGGGATAATACAATAGGTGCATTTTCTGTTACACCCTTCTGAAACCTTGATATAGACAAAAACTTCTGAGGTTAGCTGCCTTGGTTCCAGAAGATTTTGGAACTCTCTTTTATTGGGATCAGGAAAAAGAGTTAAAGTTTTAACTTGTTTTCCTTCCACCACATCCACAATATGATCACATGCCCGAGTACCCAAAAATGCATCCACTTCAGGGAGAGTGGAGACAAGGCTTTTATCATCTTTATATCTCTGGGCAAGGCAGCCTGTGACAATGAGTTTTTCACATTTTCCTTTTCTCTTGAATTCTGCCATTTCCAGAATAACATCAACAGCCTCCTCAGAGGCTGTTGATATAAATCCACAGGTATTGACAATAATCACTTCTGCCAGGGATGGGTCATCTGTTATGCTGTGACCTTGGGCAGCAAGCTTTCCCAGCATAATCTCACTGTCAACCTGATTCCTTGAACATCCAAGGGTTTCAAGGAAAATTATCATATTGCCTTGGTCATCAAATCTCCAAGCTGTTTGGAAAATCTTGCAGGATTATCCAGTTTACCGCCTTCACTGATAACAGCAATATCAAAAAGAATTTCACTGTAATCTGTTAATACCGGATTGGTGGTATCTGTTTCAAAGAGCTCTTTGATTTTGCCCATAACAGGATGGTTTACATTGACTTCCATGACTCGCTTCTGATCCGGAGTTTTCTGACCTGAAGCTTTCATGATTTTTTCCATGTATGCACTCATACCGTAATCATCGCCGGAAAGACAGGAGACAGAATCTTTAAGACGATTGGACAGTGTAACATCCTTAACCTTTGCTTCAAGTTTGCCCTTGAGAAAAGCCAGAAGCGCTGAGTATTCATTTTTCTTTTCATCATCCACCTTGTCAAGGTCAAGATCCCCTTTTTCCGCACTTTTAAGTTTCTTTTCCTTATATTCAGGCAGAGACTGGGTCACCCATTCATCAATTGGATCAATCATCAAAATGACTTCATAATCCCTTGCTTTCAAGGATTCAAGCAGAGGAGAATTCATAAGGGATGTAAGGTTTTCTCCGGTAAGAAAGTAAATCTCTTTTTGATCCTCTTTCATGTTCTCGATATATTCATCAAGAGAGATATATTTATCACCTGACTTGGTGGTTTTGTATCTTAAAAGAGCAGCAAGTCTCTCCTTATTTTCAAAATCCGTTGGAATACCGGCTTTCAGTGCCTGGCCAAATTCATTGAAAAACTCTTCATATTTCTCTTTTTCCATGCCTTCAAGAGTGCTAAAAATCTGTTTGACAAGATTTTTCTTTATATTTCTGACAAGCCGGTCTTCCTGTAAAATCTCCCGGCTTACATTAAGGTTCAGATCAGGAGCATCCACAACTCCCTGGATAAAGCCAAGATATTCTGGCAGCAATTCCTTGCAGTCATCCATGATAAACACGCGCTTGCAGTAAAGCTGCATTCCATGTTTTCTCTCCGGCCTGAACAGATCCATGGGAGCTTTGGAAGGCAGATACATAAGTACATCGTATTCAGTTACACCTTCAAATCTTTTATGGATGGTTTCCAGAGGATTGTCCCAGTTATGGCTGATATGTTTGTAAAACTCTTCATGCTCTTTTTCTGTTACATCATCCTTGGATTTTGACCAGATAGCTTTTCTGGAGTTGAGAGTCTCATCCTTTCTGACTTTTTTAAATGTATCTCCGATTGGTTTGCCATCTTTATCTTTAATGATCTCATTTTCAGGAAGAGGTTCGGATTTTTCCATCTCCATGATTACAGGATAGGTTACAAAATCAGAGTGTTTTTTAACAATATGCTGGATAGTATACTCTTCAGTAAAATTCTGCTCACCATCTTCTGCATCTTTCAAGAACAGGGTGACATCAGTTCCTCTTTTTTCCTTTTCAACTTCCTGAATTGTATATGATCCTTTGCCATCAGACTCCCACCTGGTACCCATCTCTTCACCGGGCGCTTTTGTATCAATCCTGACCTTGTCAGCAACAATAAATGCAGAATAGAAACCCACACCAAACTGACCTATAAGATCAGTTGAAAGAGTATTCTCTTTTTTTGATTTTTCCAAAGCTTCCATAAATGCAGCTGTGCCTGACTGGGCAATGGTTCCAATATTATCATTAACCTCATCAAAGGTCATTCCAATACCATTGTCAGAAACCTGAAAGGTATTGTTTTCAGAATCAATGGAAAGACGGATATGATAATCATTGTCATCGCTGAACAGATCAGGGTCTGTCTGCTCTTTGAATCGTGCTTTGTCAATGGCATCGGAAGCATTTGAAATAAGCTCCCTTACAAAGATTTCCCTGTTGGAATAGAGAGAATTGATAATAAGGTGCAAGAGCTGCTGCACCTCGGTTTTAAACTTACGTGTTTTTTTTGTTCCCATTACTTAACTCCTTGAATTTTTGTTTTTAAAATTATCACTAAAAATTATTTTAATAATAATTGTAGCAAAAACCAAAATGTCAAG
>JBDLIV010000247.1:0-3728 GCA_039714675.1 Thermodesulfobacteriota bacterium | reverse complement strand
TTTATATGGTAATTTATTTTACTATAAGGTAAGTTATAAGAATTGATTTATAAAGGTTGTTGATGAAGACAGCTTATAAAAAGCGTCTCATGTATTTTATAATTATTAATTTTAGGAGGATGTTCCATGAAAAAATCGAGAGTAGCATTTATTATCGCAAGTGTGTTTTTGCTGATGTCAATCATGTCAACAAATGTAATGGCAAAACAGTTAAACTTCTCTTCCTGGCTGCCACCGGGGCATCCCATCGTTGCAGATATGATGATCCCCTGGATGGAAAATGTTAAAAAAGCAACAGATGGAAGGGTTGAGATCAAGCTTCTTGCAAAAGGACTGGGACATCCAAAAGCTTACTTTGATATAGTAAAAAACGGTATGGCTGATGCCGGCTATACATGTAACGCTTATTCACCGGGTCGGTTTACACTGTCTGAAGGTGTTGAACTCCCCTTCTTAGGAAACAGCGCAGAGGCAACTAGTGTCGCCTATTGGAGAACCTATCAGAAATATTTTGCCAAGGCTGACGAATATAAAGGTGTTAAACTTATTGGCGTTATGACCCATGGCCCGGGAGCACTTCATAATTCGAAATTAGTAGCCCAGTCTATGGCTGACCTTAAAGGCATGAAGTTCAGAGTGCCTGGCGGGATTGCAGCACAAGTTGCTAAAAGTCTGGGCATCGTTGGAATTCAAAAACCAGCCAGCCAAATTTATGAACTTCTTTCCCGTGGTGTTGCAGATGGTGTTGTTCTTCCACTGGAATCCATCAAATCATTTAAAATCACCAAGGTGGTTCCATATACAACAATAGTACCCGACGGGCTTTATAATGTTTCTTTTTATCTGGTTATGAACAAAAAAACTTTTAGCAGCTTCTCAACTAAAGATCAGAAAGCTGTTATGGATGTATCTGGTGAAGCATTTGCAAAGCTTGCAGGTAAAGCATGGGATGCAGCCGATAAAATAGGGCTAGAAGCCATAAAAGCAAACGGCAATAAAATTGAAACTGCCACTCCTGCATTCATAGCAGAGATTAAGGAAGCAACACAACATTTAGAGGCAGACTGGGTAAAAAGAGCAAATGCCAAAGGTGTTGATGGTGCAGAGGCATTGAAATTTTTTAGAACTACAGTAAAAGATTATAAGTAAAAATGGTTGAATCTGAAAAAAATAACACTCAAGTCGGTGTTTGGAATTTATTTTTAAATTTCCTGCACCGACTTTTCGAACCTTGCGTATCAATTGCATTGTTTTTTATGATGGCGTTAACATTTGTTGACGTCATCATGCGGTATCTCTTTAATTCGCCCATTGTAGGTGCACTTGAATTGACAGAGTTTTCAATGGCAATTGTAATTTTTCTAGGCCTGGTTCTTCTGACTTCCCAGGAAGGCCATGTGACAGTTGATTTACTTGATAACTTTATACCTGATAAGATTAAACCGATTCAAAAAGTTATCATTAATCTGGTTAATCTGGCTGTCATGGTTGTTATCAGCTGGCAGTTGTGGATAAAAGCAGAAGATGCTGCCGAATATGGGGACAGGACTGAATATTTGTTTATTCCGCTGTCACCATTGATTCTTTTCATGTCAATCATGGTCGGTATTTCAGGCCTTATTTTGTTTTTTATTATGATCAATTCGCTAAAAATGGAAAAATAGATTAATGGAAGCATCGCTTATTGGATTTGCATTTCTTCTCATTTTGATTCTTGCAAAAGTGCCCATCCCCATGGCTATGGCAGTGGTTGGGTTTATAGGATTTGGAGAGGCTATTAATTACCACGCTTCTTTAGCTATGGTTGCCCAGGTCGCTTCTGAAGAGGGAATGAATTATGGGTTATCCGTAGTACCACTTTTTATTTTAATGGGCAATTTCGTCACTCAATCAGGTCTTTCCCATGAGCTTTATAAGTCTTCCTATGCCTTTTTAGGGCACAGGAAGGGTGGATTAGCCATGGCAACAATTGTTGCCTGCGGTGGTTTTTCCGCAGTATGTGGCAGTTCTCTGGCCACGGCAGCCACTATGAGCAAGGTTGCCATGCCTTCCATGCGCAAATTTGGCTATGCTGACAGTCTGGCAACCGGTTCTATTGCTGCGGGGGGAACACTGGGTATTCTTATCCCTCCAAGTGTTATTCTGGTCATTTACGGACTTATGACTGAAACTGATATTGGACAGCTGTTTGCTGCAGGTGTTTTGCCCGGCCTTCTCGGGATTTTCTGCTACTTATGCGCTGTTGCTGCGGCAACGAGTATTAACCCGAAAATTGGTCCCAGAGGGGAAAAAATTCCCTGGCCTGAAAGATTCAGAAGTCTTAAAGGGGTTTGGGGTGTATTATTGTTATTTTTTATTGTAATGGGCGGTATTTACGCAGGAATTTTTACACCTACTGAAGCTGCAGGCATTGGGTCGACTGGCGCATTCCTTTTTACTTTGTTTCGCAAAAAACTTACTTTGGGAATATTAAAAAAAGTGTTAGTTGATTCTGCCAGTACAACAGCCATGATCTTTTTTCTGCTGATTGGTTCAATGATTTTTGCCAACTTTGTAAATGTGGTTGGAATGCCGGATGCGTTGGCTGAATTTGTACTGGGCTGGGATGTTTCACCTTTTGTTGTCATTCTTATTCTTATGTTTGTTTATATTCTTTTGGGATGTATTCTGGAAAGTATGTCAATGATTGTTTTAACGGTTCCTGTTTTTTATCCCATGATACAGGCACTTGGCTTTGATCTTATCTGGTTTGGAATCGTAGTGGTTGTTGTGACTGAAATCAGTTTAATCACACCGCCTGTTGGGTTAAATGTATTTGTGCTGAAAGCGGTTTTACCGGATGTAAAAGTCAGCACCATCTTTAAGGGTGTAACACCTTTTTGGATAGCAGATATTGTTCGATTAACTCTTATTGTAACATTCCCACCAATTTCTCTGTTCTTAGCGCATTTGATGGTTTAAAAAAAGATTTAAGAATAAGTAATGAAGTTTAAAACCTTTTAAACTTCATTACTTATATTTCCTGTAACAAGATAATTGTAATAGCTTCTCTGACAAAAATGTTTAAGGCTTTATTTTCAATTTTACACAGCATATACAAAAATTATGTCATTCTTATTATAAGAGTATGTACTACAGGGGTAGTGTTAAACATCAGTATCAAACATGATAAGTTTTATTAAATTTTTCCCAGAACTCCTTATCATCATCTTTCCAATTATTTCCAAAACGCTTGTCAAAATAGCTGCCGAGTTTATCAAACAGCAGCTTCCATGTAGGTTTACCTTCTTCCCTTGCACCGAGAAGTTCATTGATTAATGAATCAAGGTCACTTAAATGCTCCTTTGAAAGATAGGAAATAGCTCCTTTTTTAATTGACGCTACAAGTGAACTGGGGTTCATGGAGTTTGCTGTAAGCATTATTGCAGGAATCTTTCTTGCCACACACTCTTCAAGAAGTTGAATCCCGTTTACTCCCATGATATCGAGGATTGCAAGATCATATTGTATCGCCGAAATCTTATTTGAAGCTGTTTCATAATCTTGGGCAAGATCTACCTTTGTGTCAATTAAAATTTCCTGAATAGTCTCAAGGATATCCTGTTCATCATCAACAGCAAGTATGTGTTTGTCTTTAAGAAAATCAGCAGATTGAGTCATTTTTTCCTCCTTATTATAATTATATAAAAAAGTAATCAATGCAGCATCAAATGTCAAGCAAACTAAGC
>JBDLIV010000246.1:0-3746 GCA_039714675.1 Thermodesulfobacteriota bacterium | reverse complement strand
ATCACAGTGAGAGTCTATTTAACACCCCCTGATATCAGACCTGTAAGTACTGCAGAGGTGACAAATCTCTGGCGGAAAAAAGCAGGTAAGATACCAGGGCTTGAAACTATTACCTTTGAGTCCAACAGAGGGGGGCCTGGATCAGGCAAAAATTTAACTGTCAGCTTAAGCCACAGGGATAATAATATATTAAACAGGGCAGGTGAGAACCTTGCTAAAAGCCTTTCAGCATATTCCATTGTCCATGATATTGATGACGGTTCTGCCAAAGGGAAAAAACAGTTTGATATCAGCTTAAGTGCTGCAGGCAGGCGAATGGGATTGACTTCAAGGGAAGTTGCCAACCAGGTGCGCCATGCATTTCAAGGGGTGACAGCTGTAAAAAACCAGCGGGGCTCAAGTGAGGTAACCATAAAGATACGGCTGCCAAAAAAAGAGAGGATATCTCTGGCAACCTTTGAAGACCTGGTGCTTTTAGCACCTGCAGGAGAGATTCTACTTAGAAATGCTGTAAAAATAGTGGCAAGAAGAGCTTATACATCCATTAAAAGAACAGATGGAAGACGCGAGATTCTGGTTACTGCCAATGTTCGACCTGCTTCCAGGGCAGGAAATATATTAGAGGATATGAAACAGCAGATCCTTCCTGATCTTCTAAATAAAAATCCCGGACTTTCATATAGTTTTAAAGGGCATAAGGCAGATATAAGGGAGAGTATATCTGCCCTTCTAAAAGGTCTGGCAATGGCTTTGTTCTGTATTTTTGCTCTTTTGGCTGTTCCCTTTAAAAGTTATCTGCAACCGTTTATTATAATGTTTTGTATTCCTTTTGGTGTAATAGGTGCCATAATAGGTCATATTATAATGGGATATTCCCTTTCAGTCATGAGTCTGTTCGGGCTTGTGGCAATGTCTGGGGTTGTGGTGAATGATTCACTGGTGTTAATTGATTTTGCCAACCGCAGGTGTCGTGAAGGGATACCGGCACTTTATGCAGTCCATTCGGCAGGTATCCAGAGGTTCAGACCTATTTTGCTGACCACCTTGACCACCTGTGGAGGACTTGCCCCTATTATTACCGAGACATCAAGACAGGCAAGATTTTTAATTCCCATGGCAATATCCCTTGGTTTTGGCATATTGTTTGCGACTTTTATTACTTTGGTTATGGTGCCGTGTTTGTATATGATTTTGGAGGATATTAAAGCTTTATTTGGTCAACAGGATGCTAATTTGGGTTCTAAGAAGAGCTTATGCTCACCAAATTAGCACCCTGTATAGCCTTTGTGGGAAAGGTTTAGTAAAATAAAATTTAAAAGGATATAAAATATGCAGAAACAGGGTAAGGATTATATTGTTTTTCCATTGGATTTTGCTTCTGTTAAGGAAGCAAAAAAATATGTAAAGCTGCTTGATGAAAAGGTGGGTACTTTTAAAATCGGGCTTGAATTATTTATTGACCAGGGACCCTCTGTAGTTAAGATGGTTAAAAATTTAAGCAGAGCAAAGGTATTTCTTGACTTAAAACTTCATGATATCTCCACTACTGTTCAAAGAGCCATGGAGCGGGTTGTAAATCTGGGAGTTGATTTTGTAACTGTACACTGTTCATCATCCATGGCCATGCTTGAAAAAGCAGTCAAGGCAGGGCAGGGGAAAACCCAGGTTCTGGGCGTTACTCTTTTAACAGATAATGATTCAGATACTCTGCAATTTGCTGGATTTAAGGATAAATTTGTTAAAGATCCTCATCTTCTTGTCATGGAGAGGGCAAAAATGGCGTTTGAATCAGGCTGCAGTGGAGTTGTCTGTTCAGGCAGGGAGGTTTCGGGAATCAAGAAAAGATTTGGTAAATCATTTCTTGCTGTAACACCGGGAATAAGGCCTGAATGGTCAGGCCTTAAAAATGATGACCAAAAAAGAATCACTACCCCGGGTCAGGCCATCAGCCTTGGAAGTGACCTTCTTGTAATTGGACGGCCTATAAAAAATGCCGGGGATCCTGCAAAGGCGGCACAGAAAATAATTAAAGAGATTGAAGCCTCTTTAATATGCTGACATACTGGTTTAAAGTTCTTGACTGTAAATAAATCGAACATATTTGATGGTTTCAGGAAATTCCTTTAAGGACCTATATCTGTTGGAAAAACCGGCATTATATGACGAGAGAGTATATCTCCATTTAACCTTGTCCCTTACAATACATTTGGAGGCTAGATACTTTAAATAGCTTGCTCCCACATAGATATTATGTTTGGGGTTATAAATATTCAGATTGTCTTTTTTGAGTTTCTTTTCAGTAAACCATTTGAAAGTATTGGATGTTATCTGAAAATATCCAATGGCATTTTTTTCAGATTTGCTGTTATGGTGTTTAAACCGGCTCTCCTGGTAAATCAGCCGGTAATAGATACTGAATGGTATATTAAGGCGTTTTCTCATATTTTCCATATAAAGAAGCTCATCCATTGGAATTTTGTTCAGATATTTCATTTCTACAGCTTTGGTTTTTATATTTTTTTTAATACTTTCCTTTAAACTATAGTATTGGATTTCATCCATGGTATGTTTCTTTTGTTCCCATAATTGACAGGGAACCGCTTTAAATGCATAGTTATCGCTGTCAAGTGTCATCTGATTTGCAGAGGCATATGAAATTGTTAAAAGAAATAATGCCAGTATAATAAGTGCTGTTTTTTTCATGGTTCCTGTTCTTATTTCCCCTGATGATTGCAGCAGGGAAAAATATTAAAAATTATTATTTTACAAATATGTTAAAGCAAATGACGTGCCTAAATGTGTTAATAGCTTGAAATGATTGTGAATAGCAGGTTTCAGTGATGTTAATTTGAGATACCAAAATTCTGGCTGTGTAATTTATTACATAGTATTGTGTAATTTATTACACAATACTATGTAATAAATTACACAGCCTCAGGAGTTTACATGTGAGATATTTTGAAGGTTGGCAGGGAAGTTGTGGGGATAAAGAAAAGAAGGGAATTCGCCCGGAATGTTCAGTGCTTGAAAATGATGATCAGAAAAGAACCACCACTTCAGGGCCAGGCCATCAGCCTTGGAAGTGATTCCCTTGTAATAGGACGGTTCATAAGAGAGGCATCAGATCCTGCACATGCTGCGCAAAAAGTAATTAAAGAGATTGAAGATTGAAGCCTCTTTAAAAATTACCGGTTTTCTTGGTCAACAGGCTGTTACAGTTTGTCAAGGTTAAAGGCTGAGTGCAGTGTTCTCACTGCAAGTTCAGCATATTTTGCCAGAATGACACATGATATTCTAATCTCTGAAGTACTGATAAGTCTGATGTTGATATTCTCATCTGCAAGTGCCTGGAACATTGTGGCTGCAACTCCGGAGTGAGATTTCATTCCAAGCCCGATAACTGATACTTTGGCAATTTCTTCTGCTGTAACAATTTCGATTGTTCCCATCTCCTTGGCAACTTTGTGTGAAATTTCCCTGGCTTTATCAAAATCATCTTTAGTAACGGTGAAGGTTAAATCTGTTTCACCGCCTGATCGGGTATTCTGGATAATCATATCCACACTTATTTCTGCCTTTGCAAGGGGGGTGAATAATTTTGCAGAAACACCAGGCTGGTCAGGAACTTTTTTTAAAGTGATTCTTGCTTCGTTCATGTCACAGGTAATACCTGATACAATTACACTTTCCATATCTTTAGTTTCATTGACAACCATTGTTCCCTCCTCCTCATTGAATGATGACCT
>JBDLIV010000245.1:0-3751 GCA_039714675.1 Thermodesulfobacteriota bacterium | reverse complement strand
AGTTTATGGTAGATTAAATCAGTATGATAATGCAGATGCTCGTACCAGAGATCAACCAGAAAAATATCACAGGTAAGAACCTGACGGGCTGTCAACTGATCCGGCTGAAGGTCAACCAGGCTGGCAGCTGGTGAGAATACCTCTTCTTCAGCAACTATAATATCACAGGGACTACTTTTTCCCAAACGACGCTGTATGGAAGCACCACGCAATAATCCCTTCTTTTTTCTAGATACGCCCAGCACCATCAGTTGTGCACCCAGTTCTCTGCTGAGACGTTTTAGCACATCAACAACTTCTCCTTTAACCAGGCGAATATTTGGATCAATACTGAAACGGCGCAAAATCTGGACGGCCCGCTCCAATTCTGTCATCAGCTGTTCACCTTCAACAGCAATACCATAACGTCTTACATCAGAGTCGCTCTCTTCTTCAATAACATGTACCAGAGTTACTTCGGAGGATTGAATAAATGCCTGTTTTTTGACTTCGGCCAACATGCTGTCAATACCGGGAGAATCGATCAAAGCACCAATAACCTGTGGTTTACCTTCTGCAATCTCTACTCTTTTATGTTTTGTGGGACTTTGCTGTACAGATTTGCCGGGAAACAGACGTTGCCACAGGGAAAGCTGTTGAGTGTTCCTGCCGGTTGCCGTGATGGGAAGCTTTTGCCAGCATTCAAGATCCTGCTGCATATCCTTGACAGAGGCATAACGCTCTTTGGCGTTACGGGCAATGGCATGGAGTATGATATCCTGGATCTGGGGAGGGATCTCAGGGTTGTAATGGCGCGGTGGAGTTGGATCATGGCGCAGACGTCGGCGGGCAATATGCACTTTGCTGGAACGGGGCCAGGGAAGATGGCCGGTTAACATCTCGTAAAAAAGCATGCCCATGCTGTAGATATCACAACGAGGGTCAGCCCGTTCACCAAGCAGCTGCTCCGGTGAAATATACCAGGGGGTTCCCTGTGGATTTTTCAGGTCACGGGACAAAAAATCGGAAAGATTACGACAGCTGGCCAGACCAAAATCAATCACTTTGATAGTGGAATCTTTTAAACAGATAATATTTTCAGGTTTCAAATCCAGATGAACAATGTCCTGTTCATGCAGATAGGAAACCACTTCACTAAGATAAATCATCAGGGTCAGTGCAGTGTCCAATTCAACTCTATGGAGTCTGCCAACCATGGATCGAAGGTCTTTCCCTTGTACATATTCCATGATAATATACTGCCGGCTTCTCTGCCTGTGGATAAAACGTATTATTCCGGGATGATCAAGCAGTCGACTGATTCTCTCTTCATTCTGATAGTGATATAAAAGAATTGGCTGGTTTAAAATATCACCATTGGGAATTTTTAATACAACCTGTTGCCGGGACAGCAGGTCCTGGGCCAGAAAAAGCGTGGCCATGGCCCCTTTGTGCAACTCGGATTGCAGTATAAAAATATCAAGACAGTCGCCAATTTCCGGCGGTTTATACTGATTAGTGGACAAATAAGACATAGCCGACCACAATGAGAATTATCACCAGCACTTCTACTGCTGTAATTTTGGTGATCATCATGCTGATTTTCCGCTGGGAGGGATCCATCTTCAGTACCATGCGATTCATCAGAATACGGAAAAACAGGGTGATGGGTGTTTTTTTCAGGAAGAGGCGTATATACTCCCTGATACCCCTTATCCAGAGCAGGAGAGGATCATCATCAGTTACTGGACCATGGGATGAGACAACCTGTGCCTTCAAGGTTCCACCCCGATCCAGAAAAAGGATCTCTTTTTCAAGGCCGCCGGACAACTTGATATGCATAAATTCATGGGCTTTATCCGGATATACCACAATACCTGTTATAGAGAATTTTTCTTGGGTTGCATAATCCTCAATGTCTGCAGAAAATGATAACTCGTTTTTCTTGAAATTTTTGATAAACCAGTGTGGGTGCAGCCGCAGTAGACGATCATTGGGGAAAAGCGATTGCAGATCAAAATCAGCCGTCACTTGCAGACCAAGGTCGAATTCCTGTAACATACCTTCTGAAGGTACTGCTATGGGGCTATTAGTAGAGGACATGGCAGCATCGGGTGAAAGGTCTTGTTTTGCATCCTGGCCCGCAAACCTCTCTCCATACGGTTGGTAAAGAATCCTTTGCTCTTGTGATAGGGACCGATAGCGATCAGGTCACAGCCGACCTCTTTGGCAACATTTGTAATTGTTTTTTCAATTGAGCCGGTTCGCTGCAGAAAAACTGCCTGTGATGCGCAAGGATAAGCATCTTGTATCCGTTGCCAGTCCTGGGCGATCTCTTGAGTAACCTGAGACTCTACATGATCAAGAAAGGCAGTATGGGTCTTACTTGAATTAAGCCAGTCATCACCGGTCATGGACCGCCAATCTTCATCAAGAACAGTAAGTACAGTTACTTTAAGACCAGAATCAGCAGCTAATTCCTTAAAAATAAAAGTTTCTGCTTTTTTAGCACCTTCAGTGCCATGGGTGCAGAGCAGGACATGGTTAAACATATTAAACTCCGCTAACCGCCATGTGGCGGATCTGATATGCCGCCGCACAACAAAACAAGAAATAATTAAGACTGTTAACGATTATTTCATATAAAAGTTAAATATTCCATGGCCGGTTATTGAACCGGCCATGGCACACTATACAATTTTTTCTTAAATTACTATTGTATTATACCAGCCATTTTGTGAATAGTAAAACAAGAAAAGTAGTGATCAGGCACAAAATCAGCGCGGTCATATCTTCATTGCGTTCACTGGAAAAAACTGACAAAGCCCGCTCCTCCAGCTCTTCGGTATTTGCACCTTCGGCAATGACTGAAGAGCCTTTACCTGCATCACCGGTTTCAATGGTTATATTTTTTTCATTATCACTCATATTCAACTCCTTGTTTGGAGATTAATTTAAAACAACATCCTTTACCAGCCACAGGACAACAAAGAAAGAGAGAGCTGCCTTGGTGACTCCTGAAATAACACCCATAACGATGGGCCATCCACCTGCCTGGGTAATTGATTTTTTGGTGATCTGCATACCAAGACCAATAAGTCCGAAAGCAAAAAACCAAATCATAAAATCAGTCAGGGTTACAACTGTTTTTGATTTTTTATGCACCTGCTTTACTGCATGTCCAATAGCACTCTTAACCTCTTTTGACAGTGTTATTGTTTTTGCTTTAACTCCAGCGAGAATACCTTCAAGCTGTGCCATGCGGGCACGACCCACTTTATCAAACGCTTTTTTATTATTGCGGTCATCGTAATTGCCTGCAATCTGTCTTTGTTTAATCAGATCTTCTACTGCTGCAAGCTGCGTTGGGCTAAGGCTGGAAAACTTACCGGCAGCCATGGCACCATTAAGTGTTTCCCACTCTTCAGTAGTAACCTGAGTTCGATCATTATAAGAGACATCAATATACTTGCCTTTATAATGGCTTGGAGGTGAAAAAAGACCGGTTGAGGACATGGCAAATAAAATTAAAAATCCAATGATAAAAAGTGGGAATTTGTCAATAACAACAGATTTAAAACTCAGTTTCTGACCTGACTCTTTACCAAACCAAGTTGCCAGAACTAGAACAATTATGGGAAGGAAAAGAACTCGAGTAATATTAAAAATTTCTGCCACTTTAAGGGTTTCAATATCAACAGCGTTAAATGCGAGTGCTGCTGCTGCAACTTGAGCTGAATTGAGGATGCCTGTTCCTGCCCATGCTCCGAAT
>JBDLIV010000244.1:0-3752 GCA_039714675.1 Thermodesulfobacteriota bacterium | reverse complement strand
GCAACAATCAAACCATCTGCTCTATAGGTTGTTAAATATGTTGAATCAAGATATACAGCACAGGAAGTAAGCTGGGAGAGAGCAGATTTATTAATAACTGCATCATTTAAAACATCCACATCAATAATCTGTTTATTGTTGCGCATTACCTTTATATCAAGGCGGGTTCTTTTCTGGATAAAGAATTTGTCCTTAAGAAGTAAATCTATCTCTTCATATAGATTCTCCTCAGTGGTTTCAGCAAGAAAACCAACTTCACCGAATTTAACACCCATCAAGGGTATCTGACGGTTTTCAATAAACCTGGCAGCACTCAAAAAAGTGCCGTCCCCGCCAAGGACAATGATACACATAAGATCATCCGGGATATCCCGGCTTTTTGAATGCTGAATATCTATGATAACACAAAGGCTTTTGAGTCTGCTCTCAATCTCCCGGGCTTTTTTTTCAGCCTTGTTATCATTTTTAACAACAATGCCTATTCTTTTTGCAACCATGTTTACAGGTGGTTCTCCTGTTAAGAATAAATGAATACTTTGTGTCTAAATGCATCCCTGTGTTTGGATGAGAATTTGCCCATATGTGAGGCGCAAGAAATATTGAAACCGGAGTGTACTTAAGTACATGAGGATTTCAATATTTTGAAGCAACGAAGCAAATGGGTGAATTTCCATCCAAACACCTATAAAATTTCCTTTAAGAAGAGCTTAGTTCTGGCATGCTCAGGATTTTTAAAGAAGTGTTCAGGACTTCCCTCTTCGACAATGGCTCCCTGATCCATAAAAATAACCCTGTTGCAGACTTCTCTTGCAAATCCCATTTCATGGGTAACACAAACCATTGTCATACCCTCTTTGGCAAGAGTTTTCATAACATCCAGGACCTCTCCTATCATTTCGGGATCAAGTGCAGAAGTCGGCTCGTCAAAAAGCATGATCTTGGGATCTGTGGAAAGAGCCCTTGCAATTGCCACGCGCTGCTGTTGCCCCCCTGAAAGATTGGCAGGATATGCATTTGCCTTATCGGCAATGCCAACTTTTTCAAGAAGAGCCATGGCTTTTTCTTCTCGCTCTTTTTTCCCTCTTTTTCTGACAAGTTTCTGGGAAACAGTTACATTGCCAAGAATGGAGAGATGGGGAAACAGATTAAAAGACTGGAACACCATTCCCATTTCCGCCCTGACTTTATTAATGTCTGTTTTGGGATCAAAAATATCCACATCTTCAACGAGAATCTGACCATGATCTGCTGTTTCAAGACGGTTGAGGCATCTTAAAAACGTGCTTTTTCCGGAACCTGAAGGCCCTATTACAACCAGCACTTCCCCCTGCTCTATTTTATTTGAAACATCCACAAGAGCTTTGACTTCATGGGGGACATAAAAAGTTTTATATATATTTTTTACTTCTATCATTTTGTTGCAGTCCTCCGTTCCAGATATTGTACAGCCATGGAAAGTGTAAAAGTCATTAGAAGATAAAGAATGGCACACATCATCCACAGTTCAAATGACTGCAGACTGGTTGCAATTCCTTCCCGGGTTGCTTTTGTAAGCTCCCGGATGGCAATCAAGCCCAGCAGGGATGAGTCCTTGATAAGGTTGATAAATTGTCCTGCCAATGGAGGTAATATGGTTTTCAACGCCTGGGGAAGAATAATGTGGTACATAGATTGGAAATAGGTCATACCCGCTGATCTGGCAGCTTCCACCTGGCCAGGGTGAATGGCCCCAATACCGGCTCGGACAATTTCAACCACATAGGCCCCGGTAAAAATCGACATAGCCAGAATACCGTACCATTCAGGGCTCAACCGGGGCATGCCATTCATGGCCAGAATCTTATTTAAGGTGGTCCCAACAACAAAATAGGCGATCATGATCTGGACAAGCAGTGGCGAGCCACGTATAATTTCTACATAGGTAATAGCAGTCCATTTTAAAACCGGCGTGTCCGAAACCCGTGCGACACCGCCCAGAATACCTAAGGTAATCCCGATAATAGTGGATATGATACTGATTTTTAATGTGATCCATAGCCCCATAGTGAGAAGCCCCGCGGCCCATCCTCCTTGGTATTCGGCAATGGTATCCCCGATTGAGATCATATCCCCCTCGTCTACGTCAAAGGATCCTTTTGGGACAGTAAAGGTTCGCTCATCGCTCCCATACTCTTTAATCACAATCGTAAAATCACTGCCCTTCTGAGTGATGCTCTTGACCTCACCTTCTTCTTCAGCTTCAATGGAGATTGTTTCTTTATACGCAAAATATTTGGGGACACTGCTCCAGCGCCAAATATAATCCACCGTATTGGTTGCATAATAGAGTGCCCCCAATACCAGCGCTATCAAGGTAAAAAATCCGACCACCGAGAATGCGTAGCCCATGGGATTGCTTAATCTTTGAATATTAGATATTTTTGAGTCCATTAATCTATCAACCCTTTAAACTTATGGGTTTAAAAAAAGAACCGGCAGAAAAACACTTCTACCGGTTCAAAAAATTTCCATTTAAATCAAATGTTTAATCAGCAACTTTATCAAACCAGTCCGTACTCTTAAACCATTTGTTATAGGATCTTTCATATCTGCCATCGCCTCTGTACTGGCGTTGGAAATTGTTCAGGAAATTAAGAAAATCAGGATCCCCTTTTCTGATAGCTATGGCAAGCGGTTCAAAAGTAAACGGTTCGCTAAGCGTGACGGTTTTTCCTTTGCCATGAAGCGCTTGTGTCTTCTCAATAAAAGGCAGGTCATATACCATTGCATCGGCATTACCCTGGATAACTTCCATGGCAGCCTCTACCTGTCCTTCATAGGATTTATAAGTAGCCTTTGGCAGCATTCTTTTAACGGCCTCTTCACCAGTTGTACCCAACCTGGAAACGATGTTGTATTTAGAATTATTCAGATCTTTGTAGGATGTTACTTTACCCGCATGTTTTTTATTAAGAAGAACAGCCTGACCGATAACAATATAGGGATCACAGAAATTTACTTTCAGGTTTCTCTCCTGTGTAATGGTCATACCACCCAAGATGATATCTATTTTATTGGTAACCAATGCAGGGATAATACCAGCCCAGTCAGTATTTACCGGAACCATTTTAACACCCATTGATTTTGCAAGTGCTTTGGCAAGATCAATGTCAAAGCCGATGAATTTACCATCTTTTGTGGTCATTTCAAACGGAAAGTAGCCGGCTTCAAAACCAACACGGAGCTGTTTGCTGTTAAGAATTGACTCGACTGTGGACGTTTTGGCAAGCTCTATACTGTCAGCATATACTGGTGCTGACACAAAAAGAAATGCCATTGCAAATAAAGAAATTAATAATTTTTTCATCTTTTCCTCCTAAAGGGGTTTAAAATTTGACTTACTTTTATTGACTGTTCTTTGCCAGTTGTTTACTTAAGTCATGGTTAAAAAAATAATACATTTACTCAAACAAAACTAATATGTAGCACAATCATTTGAAATAGCAAGAAGTTTTTAAAGAAGTGCCATGTACCCTATAGGGCAGAAGCTGGCAGTTCTGATTTTTAAGCGTTCTTCCTCTCTGGACTTTATCTACGTGAACGCTGATATCTCCTTTGTAATCATGCCCCCGATACCCTATATAAAAAACACCTATTCAGACTTGAGAGCGGATAAGACAACCTGGATCGGAACAGGTCTGTGAAGATTGTTTCTCACACAATAGGTTTTTTGAAAGAAAAGAGTGCAGTCAGGATTCATATATGGATTCTGG
>JBDLIV010000243.1:0-3754 GCA_039714675.1 Thermodesulfobacteriota bacterium | reverse complement strand
GTTCATGTTTGGTCTTTTCGGCACCATCACAGATCTTAACTCCTTTGACGGGAAAACTTTGATTACAACCATGGAGGACAGGAGTGAAAAAGAGTTTTTCAAAGGTGTGAAAAATCCCAATTTTGTTGCATCTCCCATCCTTGTTGATGCCATGTTCCAGACAGGTGGGCTTTTTGAGTTTTTTACAACTTCAAGAACAGTGCTGCCCTTTAAAATAGGGTCTTTGAAATTTTATAAAGATGTTAAAAAGAATACAAAATATTTTTGTATTACTCAAAAAAAAGGATCTGGAGAAGAGACCAATACATACAACTTAAAGCTTGTGGATAAAGATGGAAATGTTTTTGTGGAGATAATCGGCTTTGAAATGGTAAAGCTTAATAAAGTTGATCCTGAAGATCAGATTGCTGATCTTATTGAGTTTTCTTCTTTAAAAAAATAGAGGGTTTAATAAAACTTATGAATCATCATTGATATAACTGCAGAACAGAGAAAAGGATGGATTTATTACCGTTTGTTAACGCTTGATCAATAGAAAAGAGTAAAGACAGTCAGGTGGTGGAAAGGGCTACACAATTTCTGCCATTCTGTTTTGCCTGGTACAATGCCTTATCAGCCCTGTTAATAAGGTTATTATCCTTTGTGTCTTTGATATGGTCTATGGTTGCGACACCAATACTGACAGTTACTTTAATCCTTTTTTCATCCATGATGATTTCGCTTTGTTCAACGGCTTTTCTGATACGTTCTGCTGTCTGTTCTGCCTGCCGCTCACGGGTATTGTCCAGAATAATTAAAAATTCTTCACCCCCATAACGTCCTGCTGCATCAATTGAGCGCAGAATAGTGCTGAAAATCTTTCCTATCTCGACAAGTACTGCATCACCTGCTATATGACCGTAATGGTCATTTATCTTTTTAAAAAAATCAAGATCTGCCATCAGGATAGAAAAAGACACCTGATTTCGATTATAGCGCTTGATATGCATGTCCAAAACATCCATTAAATGACGTCTATTAAAAAGGCCGGTCAGAGAATCTGCGGTTGAGAGTTTTTCTAACTGTGCATTATATTTATAAACTTTTTCAACCATATCGTTGAAGATTGATATAGCCAAACCCAATTCATCCTGTTTTTTTACAGGTAACTTAACATTAAAATCTCCCTTAGCCACCCGCATGGCACCATTTGTCAACAATTTTAGAGGAGAAAGGATACTGTATGAGACAAAAAAAGCAGCTATCCCTACAATTGTTAACAATAAAGCAACCATTGAAAGAGTTATGTTCTTGAGTCTCAGCAGAATGTCTGCAAACACTTGATTGTAATTTTTTTCAATAACAATTCCCCAGGAAAGGGGCGAAAGTGGGGCATAAATTCCAACCACTTTTGTGCCATGGGTATTTATGTAAATGGAACACTCCTTAGACATTTTATGTACTGTTATGCTGGAATTAAAGTCTGTAGGTTTTGGAAAAAGAGAAACGCCATCTTTATTGACAAGTGAAAGCTGGATAGATTGAGCCTGGGTAGTGGGGGTTATAACATCAATCAATTTTTTAATGCTGAGTTCTGCTGCAAGCATTCCAAGAAATTTTCGTTTGTCCGAAAAGATTGGCGCTGCAATCATTATTATTGTTTCATCAAGCCCAATGTTACAGTCCAATTCTTTGATTAAAATGTGATCATGCTTAAGTCGTTCCTGCCACTTCCCAGGAAATGTATTTGTAATTATAGTGTTTGAAAAGGCAGGGCTCTTAACTACAAGGTTGCCGCTATTATCAAAAATATGCAGGCTTTTATATTCTTTGCATTGGGTTTGAATCATTTCAAGATATTTTAAAAGAGCTGCAATTGCAGTTGTACGTTCTTTGGAAGCACTGTTGCCACTGCCTTGTCCTGCTTTGGCAAAATATTCCAGGTTTTCAGAAATAACAAAAGAGTTGGAGAATATTCTTAAATTTAACGAGGATTTTTTACACCACAATCCGGCTAGTTGTTGAGCCTGATTAATCAGATAATGCAGTTCCATTTTTGCATTTTTCTTAAGTAGTTTTCTGGTTTGATTGTGAAATACCCATCCTAGGCCCAGGGTGGGTGCAAGAGTAACTAAGATGGCAAATATCAATATCCGGTTGCGAATCCCAAATGATTTGATTCTGTCATTGACTTCTTTCATATTCATCCCATCTAAAGGTTATGGATAATTCACAGCTAAACAGTACAGTCTTGACAACCAATCCCTTGTTTCCATTTTTCCAATAGCTTTTGGTCCCGATGTATTCCAGGTCCATTCCTGTTCATACCCACAGGTCTATTTTCTTTCACTATTAAATACAGGTGTTAAAATTAGCACAGGTGTTAAAATTAGCTGATATCATTTCAGGTACAATAAACTCAGTACCATAATTAAAAGCAAAATTTGTACCGCAATAAATTCAGTCCAATAGCTTTGTAAAATATTGATTATAAGTATCTTTATAAATCAATGGGGCAGGTAAGATATTTTTATTGAGATTATATTTTGTTTATATTCTCAATGAACACAATATAAGGGTATTGTGACGTGATATAATTGTTTTGGTTCTATATAACTAATTTGCAAGGCAGAGAAGATGAATAAGACGACAGGCAAGATGCAACAATTGTTTTTATACAGGCCTTAAGGTCATTTTGCGGCAGATAATCATATCTGTCACACTGAAGTGCTAATAGGGTTTTTTAAGAATAAGTCCTGGCAGCATGGTCGTTTCCAGGAGCAGTCGCTGGGTTTCAAATTTTTGTCTGTCATCACTCTTTGGAAACTGGATTGTATCACCAAATGTCAGGGTTACTTTTGAAAAAGGCTTTGGAAGTACAAATCTATCCCAGGAATTAAACAGCCAGGCTTTTTGTACCGTGATATAAAATGGTACCACAAAAGCATCTGTCTCCTGTGCCATTTTAATAATTCCAGCTTTAACTTTTCCTACTGGTCCTGTCGGACCGTCAAGAAGATGGGCACCAAAGCCATATTCTTTCAAATGCTTGATCATAGCATCCATGGCATTTTTCCCTCCCCTTGTGGAAGAACCCCTTGGAGTATACCACCCTGTTTTATTTGCTACACCTGCAATTAGATCACCATCCTTGCTTTGGCTGATCATTAGACCTGGATTGAACTTTGAATATGTTCTAAAATAACGTATGGCAGAAAAAAGCTGCTGATGCCAGGCACAAAGAAGAACAGGTCTGCCTGATTTCAACAGGTTTTGCCATTTCTCTTCATTTACAATTCGCAGCCTTAAAGTCATGCTGTAAACCTGGATAAAATAGTAGATAAAAACAATAAATGGGCGAGTATAAATGATAAATTTTAATTTTTTAAACATATAGATTCTCTTAAAATTTTTCTAAATTCAAAGTACTTTAACAGCTTTACCTTAGAATGCAAGATGTTTTCATACAACCCCCATTTTCTTAAAAAAAGTATCAGCATGAATGCAGCAATTGGTTCTACTCCCTGATTATAACCATCACCCTGAGCATCAGAAACATTGATCCCTCCCACCAGATTACCATCACTAAAGTAGATTATTTTGAATCCCAGGGGAAATTTTTACAAAATTTCATATCTGAACCTTTGATACTTGGTCCTCTTGCAACAACCCGGATTGTTATTCCTCCAAAAAAAGAGGCTGGCGGATCAGGTGCCAATTTTATTGTTAAGTGGGAATCAAAGGAGATGTTAAATCCTCCAATCATAGAATCCAT
>JBDLIV010000242.1:0-3758 GCA_039714675.1 Thermodesulfobacteriota bacterium | reverse complement strand
TTCGTATGATTCTTGAAATTTTTCTTTTCAGATCTCTGTTTCGAAACACAAAAGCAGCCTTTAACAAAAATGCTTCAAACAGATTGTCCTACTCCTGGGAAATTTTCCTGTGGGCAGGCGCCCTTGCTTTTCATTACTCCTTTCTGGTGGTAATCTTGCGACATTTCAGATTTTTTACCTCTCCTGTACCATCCTGTCTTAAAGTGCTTGAATTTTTTGACGGAATAGTACAGCTGGGACTGCCCGGTCTGTTTTTATCCGGAGTTGTATTGCTTGCAGCAACACTGTTTTTGCTTGCAAGGAGAATATTTGATGCCAAGGTCACCTATATATCCCAGGCAGCTGATTATTTTCCTCTGTTTCTCATAATAGGAATCGCTTTAACAGGTATATCCATGAGATATTTTACAAAGGTTGATATAACAGGCATTAAAACCCTTACCATGGGTCTTGCAACATTGAGTCCCACAATTCCTGAAGGCGTTGGCGGTCTTTTTTACAGCCATATCTTTCTGGTAAGTATTCTTTTTGCATATTTCCCCTTAAGCAAACTAGTGCATATGGGCGGAATATTCTTAAGCCCCACAAGAAATATGGCAAACAATACACGTGCAAAAAGACATATTAATCCCTGGAACTATGATGTAAAAACCCATACATATGCTGAGTATGAAGATCACTTCAGAGATAAAATGATTGAAGCTGGCCTTCCAGTGGATAAAAAGGAGTAATAAATGTCTGACGAACTAAAACCCGATGAATTATTAGATAAAATTGATTTTGGCCCCCAAAAAGGGCCAGAATCAGATTCTGTGTCAAGCAACTGGATGAACACTTCTGTCCAGATCAGACCTGGAATGTATTGTTATGCGGCAAAGGCTGAAAGTGTGGAAACACTTGGCCTGCCCAATGCAAGGCCATGGAATCCTCTTGAAGATGACTGGAAACTGCCTGACAACTGGCAGGAAATTATTTTTAATGGATTAAAAGAACGTCTGGAAAAATTTCGGACATTTAAAATATTCATGGATATTTGTGTTCGCTGCGGAGCATGTGCTGATAAATGTCATTTTTTCCTTGGGACAGGTGATCCTAAAAATATGCCTGTATTAAGGGCTGAGCTTTTAAGGTCTGTATATAGAAATGACTTTTCAACTGCCGCGAAAATCTTAAAAAAGATACCTGGCGGCCAGGCTTTGGCCGGTGCAAGACCCATGACCCTGGATGTTCTCAAGGAGTGGTGGTACTATTTTTTCCAGTGTACAGAATGCCGACGCTGTTCAGTATTCTGCCCATATGGAATTGACACTGCTGAAATCACCATCATGGCAAGGGAGATTTTCAACCTTCTTGGACTTAATATTGACTGGATTGCAACCCCTGTTTCCAACTGTTTTAAAACAGGAAACCATCTTGGAATCCAGCCCCACGCCTTTAAAGACATGCTGGATTTCTTTGTTGAAGATATTGAAGATGTAACCGGAGTTGACTGTACACCCCAGTTCCAGAAAAAAGGTGCTGATATTCTTTTTATCACGCCTTCCGGGGATGTATTTGCAGATCCCGGTACATATACATGTGAAGGATATATGATCCTGTTCAAATATCTTAAAGATAAATACGGCCTTGATGTTACATGGAGCACCTATGCTTCAGAAGGCGGTAACTTTGGATTTTTCACATCCCATGAAACCATGAAACGCCTCAACGCAAAGATGTATGCAGAGGCAAAAAGGCTTGGAGTAAAATGGATTCTTGGTGGTGAATGCGGTCACATGTGGCGTGTCATCCATCAATACATGGACACCATGAATGGCCCTGCCGACTTTATGGAAGAGCCTGTAAATCCAATTACAGGAACCAAATTTGAGAATGCAAAATCCACAAAAATGGTTCATATTACAGAGTTTACAGCTGATCTTATCAAACATGGAAAGCTTGAACTTGATAAGAGCCGTAATTCAAATCGTATCATGACTTTCCATGATTCATGCAACCCTTCAAGGGGTATGGGTATCCTTGATGAACCGCGATATATAATTGAAAACGTCTGTGATCATTTTTATGAGATGCCTCCTAATACAATAAGGGAGCAGACCTTCTGCTGTGGTTCAGGAGCTGGCTTAAATGCCGGTGAAAACATGGAACTTAGAATGGCAGGCGCTCTTCCAAGGGCAAATGCTGTAAAATATGTCCATGAAAAATTTGGCGTTAACACCCTTGGTACCATATGCGCAATTGACAGAGCAGCACTTCCCACAATGTGCGAATACTGGGTTCCGGAAGTTGAAGTTTATGGCATCCATGAACTTGTGGGCAATGCCCTGATTCTGCCTGGTGAAAAGAAAAGGGTGGAAGACTTGAGGTTTGAACCATTACCAGGCTGCGAAGAGGAGGTAGAAGAAGATGAATAAAAGTATAATCATCACCGGGCTTGTAATCTTTGTCCTGGCAGTACTATCACCTGTCTGGTTTAATATTATTACAACCACTGAAGCTGCGCCTGAGCCTGAACTTCTCGGCAAGGCAAAACAGACAGAAAAGTGTGTGCTGGACAAATATGACATGAGAGCCAATCACATGTCTCTTCTTGATGAGTGGAGAGATTCAGTGGTAAGGGATGCTGACCGGCAGTACAAAGCTGCAAACGGTCATATGTTCAACATGAGCCTTTCAACAGGTGAGAACTCCTGTCTTGGCTGTCATGAAGATAAAACAAAATTTTGTGACAAGTGTCATACCTATGCTTCAGTAGATCCCTATTGCTGGGATTGTCACACTAATCCCAAAGATATAGCCCAAGGAGATTAAATGATGAAAAAAAGTAAAAGGAGCTTTCTTAAAGTAGCAGGTATTGCTGCCATAGGGTTAGGTGCTTCTCGAACAATTAACTTTGCTTCATCTGATTCTCAATCAGGATCCCATGAAGTGAAAGTTAAAAATGAACAAGCGCTTTCAGCCCATCGCTGGGGCATGGTGATTGACACCAATAAGATTACACATGAAGTTGTTGAACATATTGTTGAAGCATGCCACAAGGCTCATAATGTACCTGATTTTAACCATGAAGTTGATACAGAAAAATATCCAAAAACAAGAGCTGTAAATCATAAACAGGAACTCAAATGGATATGGGAAGAGCATTTTCACTATGCCTTTCCTGACAAGGAAGATGAATTTCTTGCTGAAAGATTTCATGATCTTCCATTCCTTGTAACCTGTAACCACTGCAAAAGCGCACCATGTACTAAAGCATGCCCTACCCAGGCGACATTTAAAAGAGAAGACGGCATTGTCCTCATGGACTATCACCGCTGTATTGGATGCAGGTTCTGCATGGCAGCATGCCCCTTTGGTGCAAGAAGTTTTAACTTTCGGGATCCAAGACCTTTTATAGAAGAGACTGTCCCGCAATTTCCCACCAGGAGCAAAGGAGTGGTGGAAAAATGCAACTTTTGTGCTGAACGCCTTGCCATTGGGAAACAGCCCCACTGTGTTGAAGCATCACACGGTGCAATTGTTGTTGGAGATCTTGAAGACCCTGAATCTGAAATCAGGGGACTTTTAAATGAACATTATACAATCAGACGTAAACAATCGCTTGGTACCGAGCCTTCTGTTTACTATATCATGTAAGGGAGCTAAAATATGCTTGAAATAGCTATTAAAGGAAGTAAAAACTATTGGTTATGGATAGTCCTTCTGCTCGCTGTGATAGGAGCAGGAGCAATTGTTTATATTGACCAGTTCATGAATGG
>JBDLIV010000241.1:0-3769 GCA_039714675.1 Thermodesulfobacteriota bacterium | reverse complement strand
TATCTGCTATTCTCAGACAATTAAGGTCACGTCCGAGTTTTGACTCTATTGGTATTGAAAAGTACAGAAATCTCCTTGAAAAAAGTGCCCTTGCCTTTATACCTGATAAATCAGTAAAAACTGAACCTCTTTATATCAAAGGCATTGAAGCGCAATGGCTGCAACCTCTATATCATCATGAAAAACATATCATCATGTATGTCCATGGCGGAGGGTATATTGCAGGGTCAATCAAATCCCATAGAGACCTTGCGTCACGCATTGCCATTGCATCAATGGCTAAAGTTCTGATTTTCAATTACAGGCTTGCCCCGGAACATCCTTTTCCAGCCGGGCTAGAGGATGTAAAAACCACCTATCGATGGCTTACAAAAATATATAAAAATGGATACAAAATCAGCATTGTTGCAGATTCTGCAGGAGCAGGTCTTTCCCTTGGCCTCCTGTCCTTGCTGCTGAAAAGCAGAAAATCCTTACCTGTTTGCACTGTATTGATCTCACCCTGGATTGATCTTGAATGTAAAAACAGCTCCCTGATTGAGAATACAAAAAAAGATCCCCTGCTGAACCATAGTGCCTTAAAAAGGACAGCCAGGCTTTATACCGACCATGACGATTTATCAAACAGTTTGATTTCTCCTGTGAACAGTGATTTTTCAGGAATCTGCCCCATCCTTATTCAAACAGGGGAAAATGAAGTTTTAATTGATGACTCAAAAATCCTGGCACAAAAATTAGAACAAGCCAATGCAGCTGTCCAGTTAGATATCTGGAAAAATATGTTCCATGTATGGCATTATTTTGCTAAATATCTGCCAGAAGGAAGAGAGGCAATTAACGAAATCGGCAGTTTTATACAAAAATATTCAAAAAAATAGCAGTCATATAATCAACATTATTCAAAGGTCTCAGAATAGATATTAAAATCAAAACATATCAATAAATAAAAGGAGCTATCATGAACTTTACAAAATTTCCAAGAAGAAATTATATGCAGAGCCAGACTCCAATTGAATTCTTACCTTCATTAACCAAAGCTCTTGGAGGAGATGTTAATCTTTATGTCAAACGTGATGACCTCCTTCCAGGATCAGCCGGAGGTAATAAAACCAGAAAACTTGAGTTCTGCATTGCCGATGCCCTTGAAAAAAATGCTGATACAATAATTACCTGCGGTGCTATACAGTCCAACCATTGCCGGTTGACACTCTCATGGTCGGTAAAGGAAAATCTTGACTGCCATTTAATCCTTGAAGAGCGTGTTGCAGGCACCTACAATAAAGAGGCCAGTGGTAATAATTTTTTATACCAGCTTCTTGGAGTAAAAAGCATTGAAGTTGTTCCAGGCGGAACCGATACAACTGCTGCCATGGAAAAAAAAGCTCAAACTCTTAAGGCAGAAGGAAAAAAACCATATTTAATTCCAATAGGTGCTTCCAATGCAATTGGAGCGCTCGGGTATGCAGCTTGTGCAGAAGAGACAATGAATCAGCTGAACAGTATGCACCTTGATATCGACCATATTATTCTCCCTTCCGGTTCTGCTGGAACCCATGCCGGAATGGTTACCGGCATGACAGGTATAAACATGAATATTCCAATTACCGGCATTAATGTTTCTCAGTCAAAAAAAGAGAAGGAAGAAAAAGTGTATAATCTTGCTGTTGAAACTGCTGAAATGCTTAATATAAAAGGAAATATTACCCGTGAAGATATTGTCTGTTTTGATGAGTATGTAGGAGCTGGCTACTCTATTCCAACAGATTCCATGGTGGAAGCTGTAAAGCTTTTTGCCAGAACCGAAGGTATTCTTCTTGATCCTGTCTATTCAGGGAAAACTGCTGCAGGTCTTATTGATCTTATTCGCAAGGGCCATTTCCCAAAGGGTTCAAATGTACTTTTTCTGCATACTGGAGGGTCTCCAGCTTTATATGCATATATGGACAGTTTCAGGTAGTTTGGACGTAAACTTGCCCATCTTTTCCGTTATTGCAAAATTTTGCAATCCTCATGTACTCCAGTACACTCCGGTTGCAAAACCTTTTGTGCCTTGAGTCTGGACAAGTTTACATCCAAATACATCAAACACAAGGAGAGAGTTAATGTCTGAAAAAACAGTGGGTATCATAGGGGGAATGGGTCCGGAAGCTACCATTGATCTTATGCAGCGTATTATCCGCCTTACACCGGCCCCGGAAGGCAGAGATATGGATGATATTGATCATATAAGATGTCTTGTGGATAATAATCCAAAAATCCCTTCGAGAATAAAAGCAATTATTGATAAAGATGGAGCAGATCCAGGACCTGTTATTGCTGACATGGCAAAGGGACTTGAATCATGGGGTGCTGATTTTCTTGCAATTCCCTGCAACACTGCCCACTATTATTATGATATGGTTCAGAAAGCAGTAAATATTCCTGTAATCAATCTCATTGATATTGTGTGCAATCATGTGAAAACTCATTTTTCTGACCATGGTCTAACTCTGAATCAAACAGGAAATAAAACCAAAAATAAGATTGGAATACTTGCTTCCACTGCTGTTAAAATTACCAGGCTTTATTCAAAAAACTTAGAACGATTTGACATACAGGATGTCTGGCCTGACCATGATTATCAGGAAACCCTTTTAAAAGTCATCAAAGAGATAAAAAAAGGAAATATGGATTCCAAAGTACTCAATGATTATGCACAGATTTGTGATAACCTTTTTAAGAAAGGGGTGAAAACCGCAATTATTGCCTGCACCGAGCTTAGCATTCTTAAGAAAAAATCATCTATACACACTGTTGATGCTGCAGAAATTCTTGCCAAAGAGGTTGTCAGGCAAGCTATTAATAAACAGTGAATTACTTCTTCTTTTCCATTGCTTGTTTGAGCAAATCCCCCATTGTTCCAAGAGATTGGGATTTTTTGCTGTTTGCAAACTGTTTCCAGTTATCCCCCTCTTTTTGATCAGAAGAGGTCAATGTAATTCTTCTTAGATCTTCATCAACTGCCTGGATCATTATAGAGACAGGATCTCCTGGTTTTAATTTTTCAAAATCCGATGAATTTGCAGCACTTTTAATATTAGATGCCGGCATTAAACCTGTCACCCCTGGTTCAAGATTTATAAAAAGACCAAACTGCTCTTTTTTTTCAAGAATCCCTTCCACAATGGAATTTAGTTCATATTTTGTGGAAACACCTGTCCATGGATCACCTAAGGCATCCTTAATACTCAATGAAATTCTCTTGCTCTCCATATCAATGGATTTTATCACCACCTGAACCATTTCATCTTTTTGAACAACATCGTCGGGTCTGAGTACTCTTTTTGTATGGCTCATCTCACTGATATGAACCAGGCCGTCCACACCTGGAGCAATTTCCACAAATGCTCCGAAAGAAGTCAGCCTTACCACCTTTCCAGTTACCTGATCTCCGGTTTTAAAACTCCTTTCAATACTGTCCCAGGGATTGGAAGAAATCTGCTTCATTGAAAGAGAAATTTTCAGGTTACTGGATTCCTGTGAGGATTCAATTTTAAGCAGTTTCACATTTACATTGTCACCAGGCTGAATCACCTCTTCAGGCTTTTCAAGGTGGGACCATGAAAGCTCGGAAATATGTGCCATTCCCTCGACTCCGGGAGTTAATTCAATAAAAGCCCCATAGGACATAAGTTTTGTTACAACACCCTGAACTATATCCCCCTCTTTGACTTTATCAAAAAAGAGTTTCTGCTGTTCTTTTATCTCTTCATTGAGCAGATCCCGTCTT
>JBDLIV010000240.1:0-3786 GCA_039714675.1 Thermodesulfobacteriota bacterium | reverse complement strand
ATATTTCTTAACAAAACAGGAAATTCTGGAGCAGGGTTTAATGGAGTCACTGGAAACCAATTATCTTGACAAACACTCTTCTGTTAATCTTACTGCAAAAGCTTTGATAAAATCAGGAATTGGCGTCATTGCAGCAAAAAATCTGCATTAATTTTATGCATATGAGGTAACTTGTTTTGATTTGACTGTAAAGGAAATTTAAAAATGATTCCATCAAAAATGTATCAATTTTTGAACGAAGCAATGCCGGACAAAGTCTGGAAGTATCGTCTGATAAAAGATGGTCCTCTAAGATTTCTTGAGTTCGGCCCTCTTGATGTTGACCGTCTTCAACGGTTGGGGATAAAAGTTGACCGCCTGGGCCCAAGACTTGTATCCTGCATGTGGAATGAGGAGAGCCCTTTGGAAATAGGCGGCTTTCTTGTTGTTGACAATCTTGCCATGGGACAGCCATCCATGGGCGGGACAAGGATGCTGCCGGATATTACCCCGGATATTATACATAACCTGGCAAGGGGCATGACTCTTAAAAATGCTGCGGCTGACCTCCCTTTTGGCGGAGGCAAGTCCGGTATTATAAGACCTGAAAATCTCTCCCAAAAAGATCGACATGAAGTTATCAGAGGATTTGGGAGACTTTTAAAAAGGTATAAAAAAATTTATATCCCTGGTCCTGACGTGGGAACAAATGATGCCGATATGAAAACTTTTGCCATTGAAAACGGCCTGAACAATGTTGTCTCAAAGCCGGCTGACATGGGTGGCAACAGGATCGATGAACTGGGCGGTGCTGCCAATGGAGTTGTTGTTGCAACAAAGGCGCTTCTGGAACATCTGCCCATGTTAAAGCAACTGCCCCAGTTTAAAAACATGGTTATTCCTAAATCTTTAGACATGGATGTCCTTATCCAGGGATTCGGTGCTGTGGGCGCCCATGTGGCAAGAATTTTCCATGACTATGATCCTGAAAACACTCCTGTGATAAAAGGGATCAGTGATGAAAAGGGTTTCCTTTTAAACAAAGAAGGGCTGCCGGTAAAAGAGCTGTTTGATATGTGGAAAGAGTTTGGTACGGTCACTCAAAGATATTATCATGATAAAATCATGCATGAAGACCATCCTGAATTAAAAGATATGATTTTTTCCAATTCTGCCAACAACCTGCTGACAGAATCAGCATTCTGCCTGATCCCTGCCTCCCCTGTATTCAATTATCTCGATGTTAACAATTTGACAAATCCTTCCATGACAACAGACAGGATGGGAACATGGCGTATTATTGTTGAAGGGGCAAACACTTATTCTCCAAACCCTGCAAGAAAAGCAGAGCGCAGAAGAATGGAACGCTATGTTTTCAGGGATAAAGGAGTGCTCATTGCTACAGATTACCTTGTCAATTCAGGAGGAGTCATCTATGCAGCCCATGAAAGAATGATTCCCACACCGGATCACCTGCTGATTCCAGAATATATTATAGGTAACCCCGAGGCCATTCAGACATGGCTTGAAAAAAACCGGGATGATTTTGCAGATCTTGCAGAGACCCGGAGAAAAGCCGCTGTAAAAAAACTTGAAACAGTAATCCGGCGTAATATGGAAGAGCTTATTGACGGTCTTTGCAGGGATGCAGACAGCCTGCCCTGTGAAGTTGCAGAGAGAATAAGTGTTCAGAGGATAGCTTCAAAAGAGAAGTCAAGAACAGCCAGGGATATCATGAAGGAAGCCCCGACCATTGATGTTAACAACAGCATAACCAATGCTGCCAAATTACTGGTAGATGCCCATGTTTCCATAGTCAACGTTGTATCTGAAAAAGGCAAACTCATTGGTATAGTGACAAACTGGGATATTACCAGGGCAATGGCATCTAAACTGCCCATGGATTCTCCTTTGACCCAAATCATGACAGCAGATGTAATAACTAATACTCCAGATGCAACCATTATTGACTGCATCCGGAAACTGGAGAATCATGAAATATCTGCCATGCCCATTGTTGAAGAAGACAAAGTGGTGGGTGTGATTTCAGGAGACATCCTTGCGAAAAGAACACTGTTCAGATTGTTGCAAACCATGACATAGAAGATAGACAGCCTCGATATCCTATTCATCTCTGCTTTTATTTGTTTAAAGAACACCAGTATTTTGTAATAAGTCATCTTCATAACGAGGGAAAAAGAGAAATGGATTATTCAAAGGTCTTACTTTATGTGCTTTTGAAAAGACCTGTTTAGTTTCAAGAATATATGTACAAATATTAAAGGAGGTACACATGGCAGCTTCAGCAATTATGGCAGCTGGTAAAAACCGTGTATTAAATGTAAGACCTGATGCACCGGACTTAAGGGATAGATATTATGAACCAGATCTTATTTCTCTTGCCCCAGTCTTGGATAACAGTGACCCTAAGTTGGTTCTGGACCAGGGACAAGAAGGCGCTTGCACTGGATTTGGCCTTGCAGGTGTGATCAATTTTTTAAAGCTCCGTCGGGATGAGAACATTCCGGTAAGTGCAAGAATGCTCTATGAAATGGCTCAAAAGCACGATGAATGGCCTGGAGAGGATTATGCCGGGTCTAGTTGCCGTGGAGCGATCAAAGGCTGGAAGAATATGGGTGTTTGCAGTGCCAAAATTTGGCCATACAGTACAAACAACCCCGGTCATTTAACCATTGCCAAAGCGAAGGATGCTCGATCAACTATTCTGGGTGCTTATTATCGGATGTTGATCGACCTCAATGACTATCATTCTGCCTTGAATGAAACAGGTGCCCTCTATGTTTCAGCAACCGTTCACAGTGGCTGGAACAGTCCGGGAAAAATAAATAACGACAAGTTTGCAACCATTGTTCAAAGTAGTGAACTAATTGGCGGGCATGCCTTTGCCATTGTTGGATACAACAAAAATGGTTTTATCGTGCAAAACTCCTGGGGAGGTGATTGGGGTACAGGTGGTTTTGCCATTTGGACTTATGAAGACTGGTATGAAAATATTTCAGACGGTTGGGTTTTTCGCCTGGCTGTTTCAACCCCAAAGGTTTTTGGATTAACCACAAGATCTGGTTCCACAGATCGATCTGAGGGTGCTGGCAAAGCACCAAAACGCATTGATATCGCAGGACACTTTGCACACTTTGATGATGGTGCCTTAAAGGATAAGGGTGACTATTGGAGCACACATGATGATATTCAACTTACCATTGATCGTGTAAGAGAACTTGCAGATAAAGGAACTATCAAACACCTGCTTATCTATGCCCATGGAGGACTGAATAGTCCTAAGGACTCAGCCACAAGAATTAAAGCCATGAAAGATGGCTTTAAAAGAAATGGAATATATTCATTTCATATGATGTATGATACCGGACTTGGAGAAGAACTAAAGGATGTCATAATACGTGCATTTAAAAGGTCACAGGGTTTGTTTGATAAGTGGAAGGACAAGCTTCAAGATGTTTCAGACAAGATTATTGAAGATGTCATCAGAACTACTGGCACAGCGCTTTGGGAAGAGATGAAACGTGATGCAGCATCACCATTTAAAACACCATCCAGTGACGGAGTAAAGGTTGTGGACGGATTCTTAAGCACTCTCTTAAACACAGATGTCAAGATACACCTTGTTGGTCATTCCACAGGAGGGATCTTAATCGGTCATCTGCTATCCGGAATAGATTTAAAAAATCCTGGACAATTTGACAGTTGTTCACTACTGGCTCCTGCGTGCAGTGTTGCTTTCTATAAACAATACTACGCACCACGGTTATTGAATCAAAAATCTGTGAA
>JBDLIV010000239.1:0-3790 GCA_039714675.1 Thermodesulfobacteriota bacterium | reverse complement strand
AGATAGTAATATGCTGCAATACCTGCATTTATGACAGCAAGTATGACTATTGCATAGAGAGGTTTTGAGATTGCTGCTGTAAATATCATAAATTTGCCGAGAAAACCAACAGTAGGCGGCATGCCTGCCATACCAAAGGCGGCTATTGCAAGCAGCAGGGCAAGAAGTGGTGATCTTTTATATAATCCTTTAAGATTGTCAAGGCTTACATTTTCGCCGTTTTCCGAAATATTATAAATTACATAGAACACTGCAAGATTCATTAAGATATAACCTGCAATATAGTAGACAGCTGCTTCATATCCAAGATTGTTGGCGCAAAGAACTGCAATCATGACATATCCTGCGTGGGCAATACTTGAATAGGCAAGAAGTCTCTTTATATCTTTTTGAACAAGGGCTGAAAGGTTGCCAATGGTCATGGAAAGCACGGCAAGGGTGCCAAGAATCCATGTTACCTGAGTAAGGTCTACGCCTGCAAGTACAACCAGCCTGAGAAGCAGTGCAACAGCGCCAACTTTTGGAAGGGTTGCAATAAATCCTGCTGTCTCATTGGCAGAACCTTCATAAACATCAGGTGCCCAGAAATGCATGGGAAACATGGCAAGTTTGTAGAAAAAGCTTGCAAGCATTAAGATAAGGCCGATGATTACAATGGCCTGGCCATGAACCAGATCTGGCAATATTTTTACAAGTTCATCAAGATATGTTGTATGTGCCACGCCAAATATATAGCTCATGCCATACAGAGAGATACCAGTTGCAAGTGCGCCAAACATGACATATTTGATGCCTGCTTCCATCTGCTTTTTATAGCCGTCCTGTTGTCTGAAGGGAATCACCACATATAAGGCAAATGAAGAGATTTCCAGGCTTATTACAATGGTGAGAAGTTCAACTGAGCTTGTTAAAAATACAAGACCTGTAACACTCAAGGTTAAAAACATATAATATTCAGCAGCAAGCTCTTTTGTAACACCTTTTAAGCCGGTGTTTACACCAGATCCAAGGGCAACAACAATTAAATACCCAAAACTTAATATAATCTTAAAAACTTGAGAAAATGCATCAATTTTATAAGCATTAAAAAAGAGTGAACCAGAAGATTTATAGGACATAATACTTACCATGAAAACAATAACCGCCATAATCAATGCCACTGTCTGCACCGGTAGAGTGTTTGTGGAAGCTTTTGGCTTTGCAAGTGACATGATAAAGAAAATCAGCGCCATTAACATCAATGCAAGTTCTGGTAAAAATATAGACATCTCTTTTTATCCCTTAAATCAAACTTCTATTTTAAAACCAGCAGTCTGGTTTTGTCTTTTTCCAATTTAAACAAAGTGCTGTGTTGTTCTTGCGTTCCATGCCCTTCTTGATCATTATGCTTATCATGACCATTATGCTTCTTATCATGACCATGATGTTTATCTTCCTGCAGTGAGTGCTGTTTTGCTTTTTCCACATGTTCAACAAGGTGGGCCACACTTGTATCCATGACATTTAAAACAGGTTTTGGATTCAAACCAATCCAGAAAACAAAAAAGAGTAAAAATCCAAGGGTTACAATTTCACGCAGGTTCATATCTGTAAGAACCGGGCTCCCTTCTTTATCAGGGTGAGCATGACCGTCTGAATCTGCCCATACCATTTTCTGTACAAGTCTTAACATATATGCAGCCGCAAGAATTGCTCCTAAAATTGCAAAAACTCCTGCAACCTTATATTGTTCAAATGTTGCCCAAAGTACAAGGAATTCTCCAACAAAACCGTTTGTTCCGGGAAAGCCAAATGACGCCAGGGAGAAAATTACAAGAAAAGTAACATAGATTGGCATTTTCATTCCCAAAGCTGAGTTAACTGAAAGCTCTCTTGAGTGTGTTCGCTCATAAATTATGCCTATTAAGATAAACAAAGCCCCGGTTGTTACACCATGGTTTAGCATCTGCATTATTGCACCCTTTATTCCAACATCACTTAACAAAAAGATACCAAGGGTTACAAAACCCATGTGACCGACACTTGAATAGGCAACAAGTTTTTTTATGTCAGACTGTCCAAGGGCAAGATAGCCTCCTATTACAATGGAGACAGCTGAAAAGAAAATCAGGTATGGCACGCAGTATATTGTAGCATTGGGCAGCATGGTAAGGCAGAACCTTAAAAAGCCGTATCCGCCCATTTTAAGAAGCACACTTGCAAGTATTACACTTCCTGCAACCGGAGCTTCAACGTGGGCAGCAGGGAGCCATGTATGAAACGGGAACATGGGAATCTTGATTGCAAAAGCCAGGGTAAATGCTATGAAAATCCACATCTGAAAGCTGAATGAATACTCATGTATCATAAGTTCGGGTATAAAAAATGTTCCTGTCTTAATATAGAGGGCTGCAATGGATATAAGCAGGAATACTGAACCAAGAAGTGTATAGAGAAAGAATTTGATTGAGGCATAATCTTTTCTCTCTCCGCCCCATACAGCAATTAAAAGGAACATTGGAACAAGCATGGCTTCCCAGTAGATGAAAAACAGAACCATGTTCAAACTGACAAAAACGCCTATCATAAATGCTTCCATGAGAAGAATTACAGCCATGAATTCCCTGAATCTGGTTTGAATATATGTCCAGGAGCAGAGTACGCAAAGTGGCATAATAAGGGTGGTTAAGAGTACGAGAAGTACACTTATGCCATCAACACCAAGAACATAGCTTAAATCAAGAAAAGGAAACCAGTCGCTTTTTTCCGCAAACTGATATTTTGCTGTATCATAATCCCAGTTGAAAAACAGGGGCAGAGACAATGCTGCAGTGGCAATTGTTACAAGAAGTGTCCATAGTTTAATAATATTGTCATTTTTTAAGAAAAAAGTCACAATGGCTCCGAGTAACGGAACAAGCACTAAAACCGATAGAACTGGATAGCTTAATGTATTGAGTATTAAATATTCTTCCATTTGCTTATAATCTGACTACCTTTCTTAAAAATTAAATACAACAGCTATTAAAACAATAAATATCAAGGCAACGGCAAAGCCGATATACTGCTGAATTTTTCCTGTTTCAATGTGACGAATCTGATCTCCTCCATTGACAACGGATTTTGCAGAGCCGTCAATAACCCAGTCAATGCCTTCTTTATCAAACCATGAAAACATTTTTGCTGTGGCCATGGTAAATGCAAGGCCAATATTTTTCCATACATTGTCGGCAAAATTATTAACAGCAGTCACAGGTTTTAATGCAACCCACATGAACACACGGGCTCCTTTTCTGTAAAACCAGTCAATGTCAAGGCACATATAAGGTTTTGGTTTAAGGTATTTATGGAGAAGAAAAAACCCGAAACCGGTAAATCCCAGGATCTGGAATGTTTCAGAGAGATGATATGAAGTGTATGGATGGTAATGTACAGCATTGGGAAGCATGGCATATAGCCAGTCATATCCAAAATATCCGAAAAAGCCATTTTTAAATCCAAGAGAAATACAGAAAAATGCCGCTATGAGCATACCAAGATTCATATTCCAGGGAGCCTCTTTGCATTCAATATCTGATTTTTCTTTGCCTCCAAACCATATATAATATGGAAGTTTAATTCCAACGGAAAGAAATGTACCAACAGCTGCAAGGGTGATAAGAATCATGATTCCAATCTGGTGATTTTCGCCTGCTGCTGCAATTATCATGGATTTGCTGATAAATCCGCTTGTAAGGGGGAACCCGGAGATTGCAATACCGCCTATGACAGTAAAGACAAGAGCCCAGGGCATTTTAGCGTAAAGGCCTCC
>JBDLIV010000238.1:0-3845 GCA_039714675.1 Thermodesulfobacteriota bacterium | reverse complement strand
AGGTCATAGCAACCTGTTTAAGAAATAAAAAAAGAGTAGTTAAATAGTTAAAAGGAAATATTTATGGATACACCGATTGATTCGGAAATCGTGAAGCAGGAAATAGAAAGAATGGGTCTTAAATCCGTTGGACTTGCCTCCATCAGGGAGCTTAACCGGATTGTCAATAATATTGAAGCTGCTGCAAATGAAAAATATATCCGTATGGAAATGGGCGTGCCTGGATTTGATCCTCCTGCCATAGCTGTTGATGCAGAAATTAAAGCCTTAAAAAAAGGTGTTGGTTCCAAATATCCGCCCTTTGACGGTATTCCTGAACTAAAACTTGAAATTTCAAGGTTTGTTAAAAGTTTTATTGACGTGGAGATCAATGTTGAGTCTTGTTTTCCCACAGTGGGTTCCATGCAGGGATGTTATATGGCAATGATGTGCACCACCCGACGCTTAAAGGGTAAAAATAAGATTCTTTTCATAGATCCCGGGTTCCCTGTTAACAAACGCCAGGCAAGTGTCATTGGTGTGCCCTGTGACAGCTTTGATGTGTATGAATTCAGAGGTGATAAGCTTAAAGCAAAGCTTGAATCATATCTTGAAAAGGGTGATATTGCCTCTATCATGTATTCCAACCCCAACAATCCTGCCTGGATATGTTTTACAGATCAGGAGCTTGAGATTATTGGCAGGCTTGCCACAAAATATGACTGCATTGTCATGGAAGATCTGGCATACTTTGGCATGGATTTCAGGAAAAATTATTCCATACCGGGACAGGAACCTTATATACCTTCTGTTGCAAAATATACTGACAATTATATTCTTCTTATTTCCAGCTCAAAAGCCTTTTCCCTTGCCGGACAGAGGATCGGCATGACTGCTATTCCAGACAAGCTGTTTAATTCTCAAGGCAACAACCTTGAATCCTATTTCGGTTCCAATAATTTTGGCTATGCCTATATTTTTGGTGCCATGTATTCCTTGAGTTCAGGGGTGTCTCATACTAACCAGTATGGACTTGCCGGCCTTTTAAAAGCTGTCAACAATGGTGATTATAATTTTGTTGAAGAGGTAAAAGAGTATGGTGAGAGGGCAAAGATAATGAAAAAACTTTTCACTGACAATGGATTTGAGATTGTATATGATATGGACGAAGGAGAGAAAATTGCAGATGGATTCTATTTCACGATTTCATATCCCGGGTTCAGCGGTGTTGACCTGGTGGAAGAACTTCTTTACTATGGAATCAGTGCAATCTCTTTAACAACGACTGGAAGTGATCGGCATGAAGGATTGAGAGCCTGTGTCTCTTTGACAGGGCAGGAGCGATTTCCAGATCTTGAAAACAGGCTGCAATCCTTTAGTAAAAATCATTCATAAAAGATAATACAAAAGCTACAGAATTGTATTACAAAGTGAACATCAGCATTCTTAAAACATCAAAATAGTTTTCAGTTTCAAACAATACTGTTTTTGGAGAAATAAGTTTTGATCCGGGATAAAATGATGCTTTGTAAGCATTTTTAATATCAAAAAAAGTTATTTTCACTGTAAAATATTCCGGCAGCTCAAATTGAAAAGGAGCAAAGGGTTTTTTAAGGGCTTTTTTACTTTTCTCTCTTATTTTTTGTATTGCATTATCTGGATGAATATTGATGGTTGATCCACCAAATCCCTCCTTGACTGAAACAGTGGTAATTTCAGGTAAAAGTTTTTTTGCTTCATTGCATATTCCCTTATCACCTGATAAAAAAACAACAGGAACCTGTTCAAGTGCGGCAGTATATGTATTTAAAAAGAATTCAGAAACAAGGGGATGTCCGTTTATCTCAATATCTGCAACATTAGCGCTGCTGATTGTATGAGCAAGGGGATTGCCTCCTGCTCCTGCTGCAGAGTGATATCCAATCATGAAAGCTGCATCAAAGCTTTTGTTTATCTCCTGCATCATCATATAAGGATGCCTGCTCCAGCCCCTTACAAGCTTTACTTTTTTCGGAAGTTGAGATGCAATCAGATTTCTAGCTGTGGAGTGGGCATCTTTTATAAGAATCTGGGTTGCACCAGCTTCAAAAGCGCCTTCACATGCAGCACACACTTCATTTGTCATCTGCTGCCTGAAGTCAGTGTAATCATCATCTCCTTTTGTTACTTCGTTCCAGTCAGTGGTGCCGGTGATCCCTTCAATATCTGCACTGATATAAATTTTCATAATATAAATACCGTTATCAATTCCCTTTCCTATTTATCTATTAATTCTTTGAATTCCCAATCCATGCTGATCAGGCAGAGTAACAATTGAAGCGTTATATGTTATACCGCCTTGTGCAGGGCTTTTCTTAATAAAAAGAGGCGCATCAAGGTCAAATCCTTTGATGATTTTTTTTGCAGCTGCCAGATGAGCAGCAGCTGTCACGCTTATGCTGCTTTCCATCATGGAACCTATCATACAGTTTACACCGGCTGATTCTGCAATGGCAGCGATTTTCAGCCCATTATAGATGCCACCGCACTTCATCAATTTAATATTTATACCGTCAACAGCACCCATATTGATAATTTCCAGGGCATCCTCGGGAGAAAAGACGCTTTCATCGGCATAAACCGGCACATCCGTGTTATCGCGGACAAATTTCATACCTTTATAATCTTTTGCATAAACAGGTTGCTCAAGAAGATCAATACTTATATTTTCCCGTGCAATTTTTTTCATGACAGATACGGCTTCTTTGGGGCTCCATCCCTGATTTGCATCTATCCTGAGTCTAATCCTGGTCCCTATGACTTTCCGAACGGCTTTCAATCGCTTTACATCAAGATCCGGATCTATGCCGACTTTCAATTTAAGTATATTAAATCCGTTTTCAACTACTTCCCGGGCATCGGAGGCCATTTTCTCCAATGTATCGATACCCACAGTCATGTCTGTTTCAAGAGGTTTATTACTCCCCCCGAGAAATCTGTATAGAGGAGTTTTGTAATGTTTTCCAATAATATCATAAAGTGCCATATCAACAGCAGCTTTGGCGGAATTGTTTCCAACTATGCAGGAATGAAGTTTCTGCATAACAATTTCAAAATCTTCTACATCCAGCCCTGATAGATTGTCATGAATATGACTCACAGCTCCTTTTATTGACATTGCTGTCTCACCGGTAATAACAGCGGTAGGGACAGCACATCCAAGACCAGTCAGGCCTTTATCTGTTTCTATAAAAACACAGATGTTTTCAATCTTATCAACAATTCTCAGTGCTGTTTTAAACTTTTTTTTCAAAGGAGAAATTATTGTTTCTGTTCTAATTTTGGTTATCTTCATAATTTTTTTATTCCATAGTTTGTTTTGCAAGGATAAATGTGTTTACATGTTTTCGGCTGAATTCAGAATCTGCGTCACTCAAGCTGTTTATTTTAACCCAGCCCAGGGCGTGAATGAATTTATTGTTGCCAAGGCTGATACCCACATGGATGATCTTATCTTTGGTGTTTCCAAAAAAAAGAAGATCTGACGCATGGGCACCATCCCATGTATTTGACATATTAAAACCCTCTTTTGCCTGCATCCAGGCATCCCGGCTGATCTGTTTTCCCAGAAGACTGAATACAGTTTGAACAAATCCTGAACAGTCAAAGCCTTTAGGCGTTTTTCCGCCCCAGAAATACTGGTATCCTAAAAACTCTTTGGCAAGATTGATCACTGCATCTGCTGAAAAATCCGGGAAAGTACCAAAATATTTTTTTTGCGCCCACCCAAGCTCCCCAGTCGGCAGGTGAATCCTGTAAAACATATCATCTTCATCAACAGCAATGAGGTTACAACCGATAACAGCATCCTTTAAAGGATGTGACAT
>JBDLIV010000237.1:0-3847 GCA_039714675.1 Thermodesulfobacteriota bacterium | reverse complement strand
TGTGTATCAGCGCTGAGAGACAATGATCGAGAACCATACCATTTATGTTAAAATTAACCCCATAAACTAACAAACTACGAATTCTCTCATTATTCTGCAGGGTATTTCAGCTCTATAAAATTTTTCATATATTTCTTGACAAAAAGCAAATTCTTATCCTACTAATACTTATGTGGGAAATCTGAAAGAAATTTGTTTTGTCAGTTTTATTGTGTATAATAAAATCCGTTACTATTAATTCATAATACTGAAAAAATTCAGGGAAATAATATATGGAAAGAGGTTTATTAGATTTTTTTGCGTTAGGAGTGCTGATAATGATTGGGATTACGGTGCTCTATGCGGTTATTTACATACATGACATTCCTTATGAAATTGCAAAAAAACGGAATCATCCTCATCAGGATGCCATACATACTGCTGGCTGGGTAAGTCTTTTTCTGATGCATACCATCTGGCCCTTTCTCTGGATATGGGCAACACTTTATAAACCTGGAGTGGGCTGGGGCGTGGGAGCTGCCAAAGTTGAGGGAGCTCAAGGCACATCAGAGGATCAGAACAATGAGATAAGAGAGTTGCAAAAACGGGTCGCTCTTCTTGAGGCGCAGATTAGTAAACAAACAGAGGAGGCGTAACAGTGGAAGTTATTCTCTTGTCAGCCTACTTCAGTCTCTGCTGGATAATCTTTAAAATTTTCAAAATCCCACTCAATAAATGGTCTGGTACCACAGTTATCTTAGGTGCCGTTGTAATGATGAGCACCATTCTGATGGGCATGGCGTATTTTCATCCGGCATCCCGGACTGCCAGGACGTATTTTATAACCACCCAGATTGTGTCAAATGTAACAGGCAGGGTTACCGAAGTACTGGTGAAGCCAAATGTTCCATTACAGGGTGATGAGATTCTTTTTACAATTGATCCTACTCCCTTTCAGGGAAAAGTGGATGACTTGACAGCACAGCTTGAATTCTCCAGGAAGCGGTTGGCTGACACCAAAAAACTGGTAAAGGTGGCGGGAGGCGCAAAGTTTGATATTGACCTTTATGAAAAGGAAGTCAAAAGCCTTGAGGCGCAACTGGTTACTGCTCAATTTAATCTGGACAGTTGTGTGATTCGTGCTCCTGGTCCCGGATTTGTTGCTCATCTTCGATTAAGACCGGGTCAGATTGCAGTACCTTTTCCCATTGCGCCATTGATGACATTTGTGAATACAGATTCCACAATGCTGATTGCAGGATTTTCTCAACAGCCCATGCAGAATATTAAGGCTGGCAATCATGCGGAAATCCTTTTTAAAGGGATTCCCGGTCGTGTATTTCAGGCCAAGGTTGTTCGCATTTTTGATGCCCTTGCAGAAGGTGAGTTATCTACAAACAGAAATATGGTCTCCTTATCAAATCAGCTTCCCGAAGGATTGATTCCGGTACTTATTGAACTTGAAGAGAGTATGGAAGGCTTTTTTATTCCCCTTGGCAGTGATGCTGTGGTTGCCGTGTATAGTGAACGCTGGCATCATGTGACAATTATTAGAAAGGTGTTGTTGCGCGCTGAAAGTTGGCGAAGTTTCCTTCACTTTCATTAAGAGAGAATGACGATGAAAAAAAATGCTATTGGAAAAAAAGTAACACACGGGCTGCTTGTTGTCGGTTTGCTGCTCTCGTTACATGGATGTGCTGCTCAGGTTGCAAGCCATGGTGAGGCGGTTGCGTCTGTCAAAGGCGATACTGTACAAGAGAAGGTTCCTGACAGCTTTGCTTCAGTTGCTGAAGCAGGCAGTGTGGATGACGGCTGGTTAAAGAATTTTAATGATCCTTCCCTCAATGCTCTGGTGGATGAGGCGATTGCTGCAAATCCTGGTCTGAAAATTGCTGAAGCACGGGTTGATCAGGCAAATGGTTTGACCAGGCAGGCTGAATCCGATCTAAAACCCACTGTTGGTCTTGGCGCAAATTATAGGGATAGAGATTATAAGGGAAGCGGTAAAGTGTCATCGGCAAGCGTTGGTATCTCCTGGGAAGCGGATGTGTGGGGGCGCATTCGCACAGGTGTCGCAGGCAGTGCAGAATCAGCTGCGGCAACTGCAGCAGATTACAATTTTGCAAGGCAATCTCTTGCCGCCTCTGTTGCTAATGGCTGGTTTATGGCTATATCTGCTAAGCTGCAGAATCAGTTTGCTCAGGAAGTGGTTACCTTACAGGAAAAAGGTCTTGAAATAACCGAAGCCATACAGAAAATCGGTAAGGGAACAGAACGTGATGTGCATCTGGCTCGCGCAGCGCTTGCCTCAGCCCAGGAAGCGTATCGCTACACTGATTCAGCTTACGAAAATGCTTTGAGAAGCCTGGAACTCTTACTTGGACGTTATCCTTCCGCTGACATGGATACTGCCAAAACTCTCGTTGCCGTCCCACCCCCAATTCCAGCCGGAATTCCATCGGAGATTATGGAGAGGAGGCCTGATCTTATTGCTGCTGAGCATAAGGTAGCTGAGGCATTTTATAAGCAGAAGGAAACTGAAATGTTGCATTTACCACGTTTTCGATTCTCATTGGGGCTTGGAGTGAATAGTCTCAATGATGCCATATCAGGTCTTACAGCCGGTTTGTTTGCTCCTTTGTATACAGGAGGCGAGATTGAAGGCAAGATCGATGTGGCAACAGCAAAACAGAAAGAGGCCATTGCTGCCTATGCACAGGTAGCACTCAAGGCTTTTAAAGAGGTAGAGACCTCCCTTGCTGCAGAAAATCATCTGTTAAAGCGTGAAGAGTTTCTGAAAATTGAAGTTGATTCAAACAGAAAGGCGTATGAACAGACTAAACTCCAGTACGACATTGGGCAGATTTCCATGCTTGATGTTTTGACTGTTCAGAACAAATGGATTGCATCGAGAATTGCTGAACTTGATATGGCGAGTAAGCGTCTTGTTAATCGGGTTAATCTTCATCTGGCTCTTGGCGGCAGTTTTGAAAAATAAAACTCTAACCTGGAAAGTAATCATGAGATCATAAGGCGGAGTATATCCGCAACCTATGATAAAAGTGCCGTAGGAGTCCATCCCTTTGGGCGATCAAAAAAATATTTTAAGGGTACGGATAAGTTTTTTCTTGATTGTTTGTTACAAAGACATGTTGTGTGATATCTGGAGTGGCGCATATTTTTCAAGTTTATAAAAATTTCTTACTTGTCTCTTGACAAAACGCAAAAAAGAATTTACTTATTTTTTGATTTTTTACTTATCTTTTTTAAATCAAGGCCTTTTCTGGCTGGAGCTTATACTATGGCAAGTGGAATTTTTGTAATTCTTGATGATATAGCAATGCTGCTTGATGATGCAGCAGTGATGAGTAAAATAGCTGCAAAAAAAACAGCTGCAATCCTTGGTGATGACCTGGCAGTAAATGCTGAGAAAGCCACTGGTTTTAAAGCATCACGCGAACTTCCGGTGATCTGGACAATTACCAAAGGCTCGTTCATTAACAAAATGATCATCCTGCCCATAGCCTTTTTATTAAGCTCTTATGCTCCCTGGCTGATAGTGCCGATTTTACTGCTTGGTGGTGCATATCTTAGTTTTGAAGGAGCCGAGAAGGTCTATGAATCGATTACAGGCCATGAAGAACATGAAGTTGCCGCACAAAAAACCAGCGACTCCAAAGAGATTTTAGAGCGTGAAAAGGCAAAAATTAAATCAGCTGTTCATACTGACTTTATTCTCTCCATTGAAATTATTGTCATAGCCCTTGGCACAGTTATGGAGCAGACGTTCCCCATGCGGCTTGTGGTGGTTAGCTTTGTGGCTTTTCTTGCCACAGTGGGGGTCTATGGACTTGTCGCAGTTTTGGTG
>JBDLIV010000236.1:0-3847 GCA_039714675.1 Thermodesulfobacteriota bacterium | reverse complement strand
TATTTTTTCATACATTCTGGTTCTCCCTGTCATATCATCGGATTTGACAGTTAAAAATTCCTGCAAAGCATGGGCAGCACCATATGCTTCCATTGCCCAAACTTCCATCTCTCCCAGTCTCTGCCCGCCAAACTGGGCTTTACCACCCAATGGCTGCTGAGTTACCAGCGAATAGGGCCCAATGGAACGGGCATGGAGCTTATCATCAACAAGATGATGCAGCTTAAGCATATACATGGTTCCAACTGTTACTTTTTTATCAAAAGGTTCACCAGTTCTGCCATCATAAAGAACAGACTGACCTGATTCATCAAAGCCTGCAATCTCAATGAGTTTTGTGATTTCTTCTTCACTTGCACCATCAAACACCGGTGTTGCCATGTGTACGCCTTTTTTATAAAGGCGAGCAAAATCAACAAGCTCATCATCAGACATTTTTTTAATCTTCTGAACCATTGTATCTGTTCTTCTATTGGCTTTCTGAGATTCAGTCATAGAGAAAATCTGAGTAACTTTCTCTCTTAATTTTTCAAACTTCATCTCACTTAGCAATTCATCAATACGCTGGCCAAGACCAAAGGCTGCATGCCCAAGATGAATCTCGAGAATCTGACCGACATTCATACGCGAAGGTACTCCAAGGGGATTTAAGACCATGTCAACGGGTCTTCCATCTTCAAAGTATGGCAAATCTTCAACCCTTAAAATTCTTGAAACAACACCTTTATTTCCGTGGCGCCCTGCCATTTTATCTCCAACAGAAAGCACTCTTTCCATGGCAATACTGATTTTAATCATCTTAAGAATACCAGGGGGAAGATCATCTCCTTTTTCAAACCGGGATACAAGTCTGTTAAAATGTTCCCTTGCACTTTTTATCTGTTTTTGTGCACTTTCAAGTATAATCTGCGCTTTCTCAGTAATCACAGCATCTTTTACAGCAACATTGACCAGTATTGAAATAGGAACATTCTTAAAAAGATTCTTTTTTACCTTGACCCCGGATTTGACCAGAACTTTGCCTGTTTTTTCAAGGTCGGCAATAATTTGTTTACCTTTAAGAATGGATTCAACTTTTTCCCGGGCTACACTGGAGATAATTTTAATTTCATCATCTCTATCTTTTTCAAGCCGCTCTATTTCCTCATCTTCAATAAGCCTTGTTCGGTCATCTTTTGTCAGACCTCTTCGAATAAATACCTTTGCATCAATAACCTTACCTCTTACACCAGGAGGCACACAAAGAGAGGTATCTTTTACATCACCTGCTTTTTCACCAAAAATAGCACGCAGCAGTTTTTCTTCAGGAGAGAGCTGGGTTTCTCCCTTTGGTGTAATTTTACCGACAAGAATATCTCCCGGGTTTACGTCAGCACCAAGACATATAATACCGCTTTCATCAAGATTTTTTAAAGCTTCTTCCCCAACATTTGGGATATCACGGGTAATCTCTTCTTTGCCAAGTTTTGTATCCCGGGCCAGGACTTCATACTCTTCAACATGAACTGAAGTATAGACAGCATCTTTTACCAGGCGTTCACTAACAAGAATAGAGTCCTCATAATTATAACCATCCCATGGCATGAATGCTACAGTTACGTTTTTACCAAGAGCCAGTTCACCCATTTCAGTGGATGGACCATCTGCAATCACCTGACCTTTTTTAACCTTTTCACCTTTTTCTACAATGGGTCTGTGGTTAAAACAGGTGTTCTGGTTGGAGCGTATAAATTTTGAACACTCATATATGGAGACAACCTTTTCAATGTCCTCTCCTTTTGTATCATCATTGCGCACAACAATTCGCTTGGAATCAACATCATCAATAACACCATCATATTCTGATACAATGGTAACTCCGGAATCTCTTGCAACAATACTCTCCATTCCAGTGCCCACAAGTGGAGCTTCACTGGTTATCAAGGGAACTGCCTGGCGCTGCATATTGGATCCCATCAAAGCCCTGTTTGCATCATCATTTTCAAGAAAAGGAATCAGAGATGCTGATACCGACACCAATTGGTTGGGGGAGACATCCATGAACTTGACATCAGAATTGCCAATCATCTCAAATTCACCTGCTACCCTTGAAGATACCAGAGGATTAATAAAATTCCCTTCAACGTCAAGAGGTGCATTTGCCTGGGCAATCGGGTGTTCACCCTCTTCAAATGCTGTTAAATTTTTAATTTCTTTTGAAGCTTGTCCATTCTCAGCAATTCTGAATGGTGTTTCAATAAAGCCAAAATCATTTACGCTTGCAAAGGTGCACAAGGAGACAATCAACCCGATATTGGGACCTTCAGGAGTTTCAATGGGGCATATTCTTCCATAATGTGAGGGATGAACATCTCTTACTTCAAAGCCTGCTCGTTCTCTTGTCAAACCTCCTGGTCCAAGGGCGGACAATCTTCTTTTATGAGTAGTTTCAGAAAGAGGATTGGTCTGATCCATGAACTGAGAGAGTTGGGAAGTACCAAAGAATTCTCTTACAACGGCTGATACAGGTTTAGGATTAATTAAATCATGGGGCATCATGGCATCTACTTCCTGCATGCTCATTTTTTCCTTGATAGCTCTCTCCATCCTCACAAGACCGATTCTATACTGATTTTCAAGAAGCTCACCAACTGCACGAACCCGCCTGTTGCCAAGATGATCAATATCATCAACCTGACCCTGGGTATCTTTAAGCCTGATCAATGTTGCAGTTGTTAATAGCACATCTTCTTTTCTCAATGTTTTTACATTGATTTCAGTATTAACTCCAAGGCGATGGTTCATTTTCAACCTTCCTACCCTGGAGAGGTCATAATAGGTCTGCCTGAAAAAAAGGTGGTCAATAAAATCCTGGGCAACTTCCATGGTAGCCGGGTTTCCAGGCCGAAGCCGCCTGTAGATATCCATTAAAGCTTCTTCTTTTGTTTCTGTTTTATCTGCAGCAAGAGTTTTGCGCATGGAATCAGAACTTCCAGGTTTAGCATAAAGGATATAAAAATCATTCACACCCTTTTCTTCTAATGATTCAAAGCTGTCCTCTGTTATCACATCACCTGGTTTAAAAAGGATATCCAGTCCATCTTCAGCAATAATATTCTGGGCAAACGCCCTGTCAATTAATTCAGTGTCAACAATAGGGATGTAATCAAGACCATCTTCAACAAGCTGCTTTAATGCACGTTTTGTAAAAATTCTGCCTTTTTTGACAACTATTTTTTTTGTCTTGGGAGATTTAATATCAAAATTTGCCCTCTGACGTTTTAGATTTTCAGGTGAAAAGGCTTTAAAAAAGGAGCCATTTTTTATAACTATATGCTCTTTTGCATAAAAGAAATCTAAAATATCTTCACTTGTATATCCAAAGGACTTGAAAAGAGTTGATATTGGAAATTTTCTACGCCTGTCAATTCTTATATAAACAATATCCTTGATATCAATTTCCATATCAATCCATGAGCCTCGGACTGGTATGATTCTGGCATTATAAATAATCTTTCCCGAAGAGTATTTTTTGCCTTTATCATGATCAAAGAACACACCTGATGATCTATGCAGCTGGCTTACAACAGCTCTTTCAGTACCATTGATAATAAAGGTACCTCTCGGTGTCATCAATGGTATTGTACCAAAATAAATTTCCTGCTCTTTAATATCACGGATAGTTGATATTTCTGTCTCTTTATCGTGGTCATAAACAACGAGCCTTACCCTTATATTAACAGGGATATCATAGGTCATACCACGTGCCGAGCACTCTTTCATGGAATGCTTGGATTCGCCAAAAGAGTAGGAAACATACTCCAATGATGCTGTATCTGTAAAATCCTTAATGGGAAACACAGATTGA
>JBDLIV010000235.1:0-3856 GCA_039714675.1 Thermodesulfobacteriota bacterium | reverse complement strand
TTAAATGGATAATTCTTTGAATAATATCCGCAAGTTTTTTGGGATCATGTCTGACAATTATTGAATTTACATCTAAGATGTCTTCTAAGTGTATTTCCCTGTGGTTCCAGAATGGATTTGTTGTATCTATATTAACAAACCTTGCTTTTTGATCAAGATAGTTATCAAGTATTGTCTGTATGGGTTTTGTTTTGTTACCGATTATTCCATCGACTTTTCGTCCAATGCGTTTCTCCAGGTTTATAACAAAATCTCTTCCTGTAAAATTATGGGTTTCTCCAAATTTGGTCATTATATTAATGGTGAAATATATTTTTGCAGATGTGTTTTGCAGGGCTTGTTTCACTCCCGGAACAATAAGATTAGGTATAATGCTGGTAAACAGATCACCAGGGCCGATAAAAATATAGTCTGCCTCTTCAATGGCTTTTAAAACAGGTGGATAAACAGAGATAGAAGAGTTATGGTGGGGAACAAGGAATACATCTTTTATCTGCTCACGCTGGTTGCCCCTTGGCAGATCAATGGCTTGTTCGCCATATATCCTCTGCCCGCTGGTAAGCTCAGCTACCAGTGTTGCCCTGTCAATTGTAACAGGAAGTATTGTTCCGTCCACATCAAGTATTTCAGCAAGGGCAGCCACTCCTGCAGGGAAATTTCCCGTATATCTTGAAAGCATTGTTAAAAGCATGTTGCCGGCACTGTGACCTGCCAGGCGGCGATCTTTTTGAAAACGTTTAAGCAGGATAGAGCGGCAGGTATCCTGGTATGGTGACAAGGCAAGGATACATTTTAAAATATCACCTGGAGGAAGAATACCAAGCTCATCTCTTAACCTGCCGGTACTTCCCCCGGAATCCACCATGGAAACAATGGCAGTTGTCTGTATGTTTTCAAGATCTCTCAATCCTGATAAAAAGATGAATTGACCACTTCCGCCGCCAATGGTGACTATTTGTTTTTCTTGAGTATCCATTTGATCCTTGTAGTATAAATTTTTATGAAAGAACAACAACATAGTTTTGATTCTTTCATGTTTTGGTTTCTTCCCTTCAGGGTATTGTGTGGAGGCAATCAGATCCGCCAGTTTCTGCCCTTTAGGGTATATAGCAGTTATTGTGAAATTAGCATTTGAGCAACACTTTCTTTAATTCTACCTCTCAATTTAATGTCTTTCTTATAATCGGCTTCTATTTGAGCCATTTTTTGATAAAAAGGTGTTCTGTCAAATTTTATATATATTTTATCACTGAATAATCCAGCATGGCAACCAGGGCTTTTGACAGGTTGATATCCAGGCCTGTTAAGCTCGTGGGGCAGACCATGAAGCCTGCATATCATTGGTCTGAACTTGTACAAAAGACAAAGATTGTTTTTATTCAGGGGGCAGTATATTTTAAGGCTTTTAATATTATAAGCCTGGTTAAAGGTCTTATTGCAATACACTTTAGCTCTGCTTAAGATTATCTCTTTTTTGCTGTGCTCAAGTGCATTAAAGCCATGGAGCAGGTAGGCTTTTTCAATGTATGTATGATGAAAAAAGAGGGATTTACAGCAGTTGTCCTCACAGCCGTTACAGTGAAAAGAGTAATCTGCAGCAATTTTATTCCAGGTTTTATCCATTGCATCAAAAAGGTTTATAAGGGGTTTGAAGATTGCAGGTATCATAATATCATGCCAGGGGGAAAGGATTTGGGAAAAAAAGTCTGGAGTAAAGATCCAGGGCGTAACGATCAGTCATGCTTGCAATTAAATCACAAACAGAGCGTTTAAGCTTGTTTTTTGAAAAATCCCATGAAGCCATTTCCATTTTTTCCAGCTCTTTTTGCATGACATCAGGGTTATCTAAGAAGTAATTGTAAAGACCTATGATTATTTTTTTAGCCTTTAAGAATTCATTATGAACTACAGGCGATCTATAGACCTTGTCATATAAAAATTTGCGCAGTATTATCATGGCGTTGAAGGTTTCTTTGCCCATACTCAGGATGAATTTGTCATTTTTTGGACCGGAGTTATACACTAACTTTTCAATCATTATGCTGGCTCTCTGGGAGTGCGTTTTCCCAAGTTTTTGAATACAGATGTCAGGCACATCAGCCGGTATTACGACTTTTGCTCTTAAAGCATCATCAAGGTCATGGTTTAAATAGGCTATAATATCGGCTATTCTAACTATTCTTCCTTCAATGGTGATGGCAGTTTCTCCAGGGGTTGACGGAATAATATTTCCAAATCCTTTGGAGTGTTTGAGGATACCGTCTCTCACTTCCAGAGTCAGATTAAGACCTTTCCCTCGGTTTTCAAGGGAATCCACCACTCTTAAACTTTGATCAGAGTGTGAAAAATGAGGGGAATAAACCTCTATAAGAGCAGTTTCACCACCATGGCCAAAGGGTGTGTGTCCCAGATCGTGGCCCAGGGCAATGGCTTCTGCAAGGTCTTCGTTAAGGCGCATGGCCCTTGCAATATTTCTTGAAATTTCCACCACTTCAAGCGTGTGGGTAAGCCGGGTTCGATAGTGGTCACCAAGGGGTGAGAGGAAAACCTGTGTTTTGTGTTTTAAACGCCTGAAAGAGTTGGAATATACAATACTGTCCCTGTCAAGCTGGAAGGGTGTCCTTATATTACACCTGTTTTTTGTTTCATCTCTGCGTTTTGATTTAATACTCAGCGCACCAAATTTTGATAAAAAACTCTTTTCTCTGATTTGGAATTGTTCTCTGACACAAAGATTTTTGTTTGAAAGTGATTTTTTTATGTATGTTTCTTTTTTTTTCATAGATTAGTATTGAATAAATCCTGAAATTTAATAAAATGCAATAAAATTATTATAAAATCAGTTTAATATTTTTGACTGAGTGTTACACAATGGAAACTTATTTATCAACAATTTTTTAGCAAAAAAAGGAAGTTGGAAAAATTAGCATTTTGTAACTGCAGGTCAACATTTATTGGAAATGTGTGTACTTTACAAAGAAATTTTTAAAAAGAAGTGATCTGATTTGGACTACAAATATTATATGGACCTGGCATTGGAACAGGCTGAAAAAGCATTTGATAGGGGTGAGTTCCCGGTTGGATGTGTGATTGTGGAGGCTGGAAAAGTAATTGCTAAGGGTACAAGGAGAGGAACTGCTCTGGACAAGAAAGTTTTCAGTGAAACCGATCATGCTGAGATAAGAGCGTTAAAACAGCTTGAAGCAGGCAGCAGACCACCTGTATTTGGGAACTTAACTCTTTTTTCAACCATGGAGCCTTGCCTGATGTGCTTTGGTGCAATCCTCCTGTCAGGTATAAAAACAATAGTATATGCCTATGAAGACCCTATGGGCGGGGGAACAATGTGTGATTTGAAAAAATTACCCCCTTTATATGCAAAAGCTAAGATTGATATTATTCCTGGGGTCTTACGGCAAAAAAGTCTTGATTTTTTTTATAATTTTTTTAATAAAGAGACAAATTCGTACTGGAAGAACAGTTATTTGGAGAGATATACCCTTGAACAAAAAAAAATAAAAGGGGATCAAAACAAATAGTGCTTGCATTTTTTTGTACAAGCTACTATAATTGTAGGGTTATACTTGTTCTATTAATTTAGCATTATATTGCAGGAGGTGTAAAAATAGCTAAGCGAGGAAGAGAAGACCAGACAAGTGTGAATAAGGGAATCAGAGCAGGAGAGGTTCGTGTTATCGGTTCTGATGGTGAGCAGATAGGTGTTTTGCCCATTGACGAGGCATTAAAAATTGCCGAAGAAGAGGCTCTTGACTTGGTCGAGGTGTCACCCGGTGCAAATCCACCTGTGTGCAAGATAATGGATTTTGGGAAATATAAGTACGAACAGACAAAAAAA
>JBDLIV010000234.1:0-3856 GCA_039714675.1 Thermodesulfobacteriota bacterium | reverse complement strand
TATAAAATGAGTAGAACGCCCTTAATAGCCGGCAATTGGAAAATGTATAAAACCGGCCCTGAAGCTGTGGAAACAGCTATGAAACTTGAAAAACTCTGTTATGATATTACAGATGTGGACGTCATGATAGCACCGACCTATCTGAGCTTGCCTCTTGTTTCAACTGCTTTAAGAGACTCCAGAATAAAAGCAGGGGCTCAAAATCTCTATTTTGAAAATCAGGGAGCATTCACTGGTGAAGTTTCAGCTCAGATGATTAAAGCTGCAGGAGCAGAATATGTTATCATAGGTCATTCAGAAAGAAGACAATATTTTGAAGAGACTGATGTGTCAGTAAACAAAAAAATCAAGGCTGCCATAGGATCTGGACTGAAACCTGTATTGTGCATAGGAGAAACTGAAACTCAGAGAGATGAGGAAAAAACATTTTCCATACTTGACAAACAGGTGTCAAATGGGTTAAAAGGCTTGAGTTTTGATGAACTTGGGAACTTGGTTCTTGCCTATGAACCTGTATGGGCAATTGGTACAGGAAAGACAGCAAGTGTTGATCAGGTTGATGAAGTTCATCAATATCTGCGTTCTATGCTTGAAAAAATGTTTTCAAAAGATTTTTCAGAAAGAACAAGGATATTATATGGTGGTTCTGTGAACCCTGCAAATGTAAAAGAGTTAATGAGTATCAAGGATGTTGATGGAGCTCTGGTTGGTGGAGCAAGCCTTGATGCAGATAAATTTATAAACATTATTAAATATAGAGATCTTTAAATAATTATGACTACTATAATGGTCGCGTTACATGTAACATTTTGTATCCTTTTGATTTTAATTGTATTGCTGCAGAGTGGAAAAGGCGCTGAAATGGGAATCTCCATGGGAGGAGGCTCAGGCCAGACACTTTTTGGAGCTGGAGGCCCTGCAAGCATTTTAACTAAAGTAACAACAGCAGTTGCTATCTTTTTCATGGTAACTTCACTGACTTTAGCCTATTTGTCAGGTCACCAGTCAGACACATCAGTTATGAAGAAGAGCACTGTTCCTGTTGAGCAGACAGAATAATTTTGAGTCTTTATTTTCGAATTTTTAAATTCAGGAAAACTACTTTACTTAAAAATTAGACATCAAAGAATTCAAAATTAATAAATTGCCGAAGTGGTGGAATTGGTAGACACGCACGCTTGAGGGGCGTGTGGGGCAACCCGTGGGAGTTCAAATCTCCCCTTCGGCACCAAAAAATAAAAAGCTGCGGGCATTGGATGTTCGTGGCTTTTTCTACCAAAGGCAGGCCTATTTTTTTCAAAAAAACACAATCACTTAAAAAGCCTGATTAATCTTGAGTTCTCACCTTGAATTATTCTCAACTTTGTTTATAATTAGTCTATTATGAAAAAAAAAAATATATCCACAAATATAGAAGAGCAGGATCCGGACAAAAAGAGCACCCAATATCAGATTACTCTTAATCAGGATCCCAAAAAGATAGAGAAAGAGCTTGGTGAGTTCTTAAATAAAAAATTCGGCAGCAATGTTAAAATTATTACTCCCTCTGTTCTTCCAAAGCGGGATCCAACTTCAGGCAAACCAGCTGCAAAAGGAAGAAAACAATTTATCAATTTTAATATAAAGCCTGAAGAACTAATCTCTTATCTTGATCAATATGTTGTGAAACAGACAAAAGCAAAGTCCATTCTTTCAACAAAAATCTGCACCCACTTCAACCGGATCAGACACTCCCAGACTACAAATGAAGGGATGTCAAAAATAACCGGAAATATTAAATCTAATATTTTAATGTTTGGCCCCACTGGAATTGGCAAAACCTATTTAATCAAACTAATTGCAAAAAAAATAGGGGTTCCCTTTGTAAAAGCAGATGCTACAAAATTTTCTGAAACAGGTTATGTTGGAGGAGATGTTGAAGATTTAATCAGGGATCTGGTCAAAGAGGCAAATGATGATATTAAGCTTGCTGAATGCGGTATTGTCTATATTGATGAGATTGATAAAATTGCATCAAGCCCCAATGTAATCGGCTCCCAGGTTTCAAAAACCGGGGTTCAAAGAGCTTTGTTAAAACCCATGGAAGAGACTGATGTAGATTTAAAAGTTCCCCATGATCCCGTATCCATGATGCAGGAGCTGGAAGCCTATCAAAGAACCGGTAAAAGATCAAAACGGAGTGTAAATACTGCTAATATCCTTTTTATTGTCAGCGGTGCTTTTACCGAACTTTCCCATGTTGTCAAAAAACGATTGTCAAAGCAGAATATTGGATTTGGATCAAAGCTTTTGAAAATTCAGAACAGTGATGAGCTGCTCAAACAGACAAAAGCACAGGATCTTGTGAAGTTTGGCTTTGAATCTGAATTCATAGGAAGACTTCCTGTGAGATGTATTCTTGATACCCTGACCGAAAAAGACTTGTATTCAATTTTAAAAATGCCCAACAACCCTGTAATTTTAAGCAAACGTCTCGATTTTAATGCCTATGGTATTGAAATTGTTTTCACGGACAATGCCTTAAAAACTCTTGCAAAAAGAGCACATAAAGAGAATACAGGAGCAAGAGGCCTTGTAAGTGTTGTAGAAGAAGCATTGCTTGATTTTGAGGAAAAGCTTCCTTCACACAATATTGCAAAATTCACAGTTACTGAAAATGTTTTAAATAACCCCAAAGCTCATCTTGATGATCTTTTATCAAATAAAAATTCTCTGAAATGGGATGAGCTTTATGAACAAAGCTTTTTACATCATAAAAATTATATCCAAAAATATATAAAAGATAATTGGAAAATATTATCCATCCGTCATGGACTGACACTTTCAGCAGTTCGAAGCAATATGGTGGCTCTCTATTTTTGTAATCATGTCATGGAAATTGAAGATGTAGTAAAAAAAATAAAGACCTTTCATGATTCAGTCAAAGAAATTGAAGTTGAAGTATCTAAAAGTTATGATTTCAACATTATTTTTGAAGAGGATGCAATTGATTTTATAATTGAACAGTTTATCAATCATAATGCAACAAATGAAGAGATATTATCAAAAATCTATGATGATTTTTATGACGGCTTCAACCTTATCCGTGAAAAAACAGGAAAAAGCAGATTCTTTATATCAAAAGCAGCCTTAACAGACCATGAAACTTATCTTAACAATCTTATCAGGAAAGAAATAACATGATTGGAATTTCAAAACTATACTGTGCAACCGTAGAACCGTCAGATGCATTGCGTTATGAGAGACATTCAGGACAGATGCCCTCCCATCTTCTGCAATTTTCAAAAGATAAAAAACCTGTGGTTGTCTGGAATATGACAAGGCGGTGTAATCTTAAATGTGTTCACTGCTATGCAAAATCAGAAGATATCTCCTATGATAACGAGCTCAACCATGAACAGAGCCTTGCAATGATTGATGATCTTGCAGAATTTGGTGTTCCGGTTCTGCTATTTTCAGGAGGAGAACCCCTGGTGCATCCAAGACTTATTGAATATGCACAATATGCTGTGAGTAAAGGCATGCGGGCTGTTATCTCCACAAACGGTACTCTGATTACCAAAGAAAAAGCCAAAGCTTTAAAAGAGATCGGGCTATCCTATGTGGGTATCAGCCTTGACGGTCTTGAAGAGACCCATGATAAATTCAGGGGAGTTAAAGGCTCCTATAAAAAAGCCATGAAAGCCATTGAAAACTGCCAGAAAGCCGGTATAAAAGTTGGCCTGCGCTTTACCATCAATAAAAGAAATGTAAAAGATATCCCGGGCATTTTTGATCTTCTTGAAGAGAAAAACATTCCAAGGGCATGTTTTTACCACCTTGTATATTCAGGCAGAGGCTCTGAAATTGCAAAAGA
>JBDLIV010000233.1:0-3857 GCA_039714675.1 Thermodesulfobacteriota bacterium | reverse complement strand
TTTCACTGGATTCTTTTAATAAATCAAATTTTAACATTAACCGTCCTATTCAATCAGCATGGCATCCCCATAGCTGAAAAATCTATAATCCTTAAGTTTAGCTTCCTCATACGCTTCCAGGATTTTTTCTCTATTATAAAATGCAGATACAAGCATCAAAAGTGTGGATTCAGGAAGATGAAAATTGGTAATCATGGCATCAACACATTTAAATCTATAGCCTGGGTATATATAAAGATCGCACATACCGCTTTGTTCTGTAACCATGCCATTCTCATCTGCAAGAAACTCAAGAGTCCTGACACTGGTTGTTCCAACAGCAATGATACGGCGCTTCTCCTGTTTTGCCATATTGATCAGATCTGCATTTCTCTTTGACAAAGAAAAATATTCAGAATGGATTTTGTGATCTCTTATATCATCAACCCTTACCGGAACAAATGTGCCATATCCGACATGAAGGGTAATCTGAGCTATCTCAACCCCCTTATCTTCAAGATCGGCCATTAAAGATTGTGTAAAATGCAGTCCTGCAGTGGGCGCTGCAACCGCCCCTTTTTTTGATGCATAAACAGTCTGATAATCATCATTATCGTTTTTATTATCAGCTGTGTCATCTCTTTTAATATAAGGCGGCAGAGGAATTTTTCCATATTTCTGTAAAAATTCCGGGAAAGCTTTCCCGTTTAAAAATTTAATCTCAGATGTATATCCTTTTTGGTTTTCAACCCTTACCTTAACCTCGGCTTCAATATTGCCATCCAATAGAAGTATGGAGCCTTTTTTTGGACTTTTTGAAGCTTTTATCAAACATTCACACTGGAAAAATCCATTTTCCTCAAGGTTTCTCATGCCGGCTGCATAATCAATAATTAAAACTTCAATTTTCCCGCCGGTCTCTTTTCTACCCAGAAATCTTGCCGGAACAACCCTGGTATTATTAATTACAAGAAGATCATCATCTTTGAGCAATGATGAAAGGTCATTGAATTGATGGTGAGCAATGTCTTGATCTTTTCTGTTCAGATATAAAAGTTTTGACTCGCTCCTGTTTTTACAGGGAGTCTGAGCAATTTTACGAGCAGGCAGATCATAATCATAATCACATAGTTGAAACATCAGCTGCCGCCCATGGCAAAATAGACAATACACAATCCTGCAAGCATTAAAACAAATCCAAACTTTCTAAGATGTGCATCTTCAAGATTGATAATCGCCTTTACCACCTCTTTCATCTTTGCAGGAGAGGCAAAATACGGCAGACCTTCAATGATCATTACCATACCTATAACACTGAAAAAAAACTTCATAAATTACTCTTGAAAATTATAACTCTCATGTAACCGATATTTATACTGATCCGTAAATTTTTCATGTTTGAATAATATTCAGTCTCAGTATTTATACAATTTAAAAAACATATTTAACAATATTTAAATACCATGTAAAGAGATCTCAAAATGATTTTACTCATGAGTAAAGTAGAGTCAACACTATTTTATTACATCTGCCGGAATGATAAAAAAGATAGCCTCATCTGGTTTTATTATGAACCTGTCACAAAATATCTTTGCAAATCTTTTTGTATTTCTATAATATTAAAAACAATACTTTTTTTATTGCTGATAACAAACTTAGGGGGAGGAATGGATAAACTTGATGCAATATTTTCGCCTGAAACCATAGCGGTTATAGGGGCTTCAACAACAAAAGGAAAGGTGGGGCATGATATTTTTGCAAATATTCTTTCAGGAGGATTTAAAGGTACGCTCTATCCTGTTAACCCAAAGGCAAAATCTGTATTAAGTGTTAAATGCTATACCACTATATCCAACATACCTGACCCCATTGACCTTGGAATGATTATTCTTCCTCCAAAAGCTGCTTTGCAGGCAGTTAAAGATTGTATTGCAAAGGGTATTAAAGGTATTGTAATTGTCTCAGCAGGTTTTAAGGAAGTTGGGGGTGAAGGTGCCCGGATTGAACTGGAAATCAAAGCTTTGTGTGCCAGTGCGGGCGTAAGGGTGGTGGGGCCAAACTGTCTTGGAGTCATTAATCCTTCAAAAGATGTCTCTTTAAATGCCTCTTTTTCTGCAAGAATGCCAACACCTGGCAATGTCTCTTTTATTTCCCAGAGCGGGGCTCTCTGCACAGCAGTACTTGATTATGCTGCAGACAAAGGCTTTGGATTTTCAAAATTTATCTCAATCGGCAATAAGGCAGATGTGGATGAACTGGATTTGTTAAGATATTATCATAATGACCCTGATACTGATGTGGTAATGATATATATGGAAGAGTTATCACGGGATGCCCAAGAGTTTATCACAGAAGTCAGGGAGATGACATCTGGAACCAATCCCACCCACGTCATTGCTATTAAATCAGGTTCATCAGATGCCGGCGCCAGGGCTGCGGCATCTCATACCGGTGCCCTTGCAGGTTCCGATGCTTTGTATGATGCCATTTTTACAATGTCTGGAATCCTTCGCTGTAAATCAGTTAACGAACTCTTTGATTATGCCCAGGCTTTTGCTGCCAATAAATATCCCACAGGTGATAAAATTGCCATCATAACAAATGCCGGCGGTCCTGGAATTATAGCAACTGATATGAGTGAGCAATCAGGGCTCAAACTTGCAAGGTTTTCTGACAACACTGTAAAAGAGTTAAAAAAACATCTGCCTTCCACAGCCAATTTTCATAATCCTGTGGATGTAATTGGAGATGCTGCAAAAGATAGGTATGAAAAAACATTGGCCACAGTATTGAGTGATGAAGAGGTGGATGCTGTTTTAATTATTCTTACACCACAATCCATGACAGATGCCATAGGTACTGCAAGAGCCATTGTAAAGATTGCAAAAAACAGCAGAAAACCAATTGTATGTTCATTTATGGGGGTTGTGGATGTTTCAGAAGGAGTTAAGCTTTTACAAGAACATAAAGTGCCTGTATATCAGTTTCCGGAAAGTGCTGCCAGGTCTCTTGGAGCACTGAGGCAGGGAATGAAATGGCTTTTCAGAAAAATTCTGCCCCAGTTCGACCTGGAATATGATAAGGACAAAGCTGCTAAAATCATTGATGGATATTTAAAAGAAGGCCGACTGGTTCTTGGCGAACTTGACGGCAATGAAATTTTGAAATGCTATGGATTCAAAACTCTTCCCATGGCCTTATCTGAATCCAGAGAAAATGCCGGCAAAATAGCAGATAAAATCGGATATCCTGTTGTCATGAAAATTGTATCTCCTGATATTCTTCATAAAACAGATGCAGGAGGTGTAATAGTAGGGCTTGAGGATAAACAAAGTGTAGAAGACGCCTTTGAAACAATCATGAAAAAAGCCAAGGCCTATAATCCTGAAGCACATATAGAAGGTATCCTGGTTCAAAAGCTCGCGCCAAAGGGCAAGGAAGTTATCCTGGGGCTGTCAAAAGATCCGGTTTTCGGCCATGCTGTCATGTTTGGGCTGGGGGGAATCTTTGTTGAAGTCTATAAGGATGTGGCTTTCAGGTTATCCCCCATGGGCAGAAATGTTGCAAGAAGAATGGTAAGATCTATCAAAGGGTATCCAATTTTCAGAGGATTAAGAGGAGAAAAGCCTTCGGATATTGAAACTGTTGAGAAACATATTGTTGCCCTAAAAGCCATGGCTGACAACCATCCCATGATAAAAGAATTAGATATAAACCCTCTGTTTGTTCATGAAGAGGGTGAGGGTACTACAGTAGCAGATATTATCATACAACTGGAAAATGAATAGTGTTTAAACAAAAACTCACCCATCTGCTTCGTTGCTTCAAACTTTTGCAATCCTCATGTACTACAGTACACTCCGGTTGCAAAAGTTATT
>JBDLIV010000232.1:0-3869 GCA_039714675.1 Thermodesulfobacteriota bacterium | reverse complement strand
TAATGCAAGAATTGGCAACTGTTAGGCGTGCCTAATATTGAGCCCTGAAAGATTGAAGAATGGGGACAAAATCAAATTTTCTCACGACATAAATATAACCGCTTTTTACGTGGTCAACAGACCTTTCCCTTATGTTTTTATCTGCACAAATCCAATGATATCCGTAGAAGATCTTTGTCATTGGAGATTACTTTCCTTAATACGGTCGGTTTTTCATTTTTTTTATAGAGATTTTCCAGCTAATGCGATTGGATAATCCGGAAAATACACTCATTTTCAAGCTGCAAAATTATCTAAATATTTTATTTGATTGCAAATTTTATTCATTAGTGTATGATACGGTTCAGTATGCAAGTAAGAGCACATTCCCCTGACATGCCAAAATTTTTTATCAGGGCGTCCTCGCTAACCTCGTTGTTTCCATTACATCGTATGTTGCCGTTGAAGTTTATGCTGATTACTTAAACGTGAAAACAGTATAACATTTTTGACGGACAATTAACCTTTTCCAATACGATAATCGGTTACCTATCAATTCTGACTTGTTGTTCTTCACAGGACAAAAAAATATATAGGGTTCAAACGAATCCATAGTTTAAGCAACTCAAAAAAGTTCAGCTTAGACAACAAAGGAGTTTTAATGAGTTTTGAAGAGTTTAATTTCCACCCGAAAATAGCCGCCGGCATTGCCGCCTGTGGTTACACAACCCCAACCCCAATCCAGGAAGAAGCGATTCCCTCGATCCTTGCCGGAAAGGATGTTTTTGGCCTGGCACAGACAGGTACCGGAAAAACAGCAGCATTTGTTCTACCGCTTTTTCAACGATTGATAAAAGGTTCCCGAAAAAAAGCACGTGCCCTTATTATGGCACCCACAAGGGAACTGGCTGAACAGACCCATGATGAGATCAGAAAAATGGCAGGGAAAACCCATTTAAAAAGTGTGGCCATCTATGGTGGCGTGGGTAAATCCCCACAGATAAGAGCGATTCGCGCCGGTGCAGAGATTATTGTTGCTTGTCCAGGGCGACTGCTTGATCTTTTCAATGAAGGATCAATCAATCTTGGCCATATTGAAGTTTTGATCCTTGATGAGGCGGATCATATGTTTGACAAAGGCTTTCTTCCTGATATCCGACGAATCGTTACACAGTTGCCCAAAAAACGACAATCTCTTGTTTTTTCTGCAACCATGCCGTTGGAAATCAGACGTCTTGCTGAAAAAATCCTTCATCATCCGGTCACGGTCAAAATCAATCATTCTCTGCCTGCATCGACTATTTCCCATGCACTTTTTCATGTTAAAAAAGAACAACGAACCGCGTTTCTTAAACATCTGATCAAGAAACAGAGCATGACAAGCACCATCGTGTTCACCCGAACCAAACACAAGGCAAAAAAACTGGCAAAACAATTACATAATTCAGGCTTTAGTGCTACCTCACTGCAGGGCAACCTGACCCAGCAGAATCGGAAAAAAGCCATGGATGGATTCAGAAACGGGACTTTCAAAATTTTAGTCGCAACAGATATTGCGGCACGCGGTATTGATGTGTCTGGAATATCCCATGTTGTCAACTTTGACCTGCCAGACACAGTTGAAACCTACACCCATCGAACAGGGCGAACAGGAAGGGCGTTGAAAAAAGGCCAGGCGTACTCACTGGTGGGTCAGGACGACAAGAAAATGATAGCTTTGATTGAAAAAAACCTGGGAAAAAAAATATCCAGGGAATCCTTACCTTTATTTGAACCTGAAAAACAAATCCCCAGATCCAAAAGACAACCCGTTGTTGTTTCAAAAGGAGCTCGTAAACGTCGTTGCCTCTGGTCTGAATCATTAGCCGTGGCATAATTATTATTTTGACAATTCAAACGACAAGGCACCTTTTAAAAAAAATTTTAGTTTGAGTTCAAGGTGCAGGAAAAATTTAACCGGAGAAATATATTCAATAGGTATACACTCCTTTCAGAGTTAGAGGATTCAATTTTTCCTGCGGCACAGAAATCGGACGATAAGGCAATTATTAGAGCTGATCGACAAAGGAAAGGAACAAATTATCATGGCCCGAACTAATTATACTTGGGAAAAGCGTCAAAAGGAATTGGCAAAGAAAAAAAAGAAAGAAGAAAAACAACAACGCAAGCTGGAAAAGAAAAAAAGCCAGTCAGCCCCCCCATTGACGAAAGATCTACCCGAATAGGGTAGTGATTATGACACTGCCACTGAGAATTAGATATAAAACCATGGAAATTGGTTCGATTGACATCCATGTTCGAACATTACGGGATATCTGCCAATTTCTTGATATCGATGACGTAGCCAAGAAGCTTGGGATCTCATCTGCTGCATGGCCAATGTTTGGTGTCATCTGGCCGTCGGCAGAAGTCCTCGCCCATACCATGCTCGATTACAAAATAGAAGGAAAACGAATTCTGGAAGTCGGTTGTGGGATTGCATTGTCCAGTCTGGTTCTTAATCATCGGCTGGCTGATATCACTGCCACAGATTATCACCCGGAAGTCTTGCCTTTCCTGCTCGCCAATGTCGCGCTTAACAATGGGAAAAGAATACCCTTTACCCGCACGGGATGGAAAGATGATGAAGATAAGCTGGGAACCTTTGATCTGATAATCGGAAGCGATCTGTTGTATGAAAGCGATCATGCACACCTGCTGTCTGAATTTATCGATCTTCATGCCAGACAGCGGTGTGATGTTATTATTGTGGACCCTGGACGGGGACATCATGCAAAATTCAGCAAAAAAATGGTGAGGCTTGGATACTCTCATCGTCAGAGAAAACCTGTGGATACCTCCTATTTAAAAAAAACTTTTAAAGGACAAATTTTAAACTATTCACGATAACAAATCGCTGGTCGCCGGGCATGGTACACAGTGATGTACCATGATAATAAAACCCTTAAAAATTGATGCGTATGATATAAACTTCAACTATTTCCCAATTATTGAGAATTGAGCATCTTCTATAAAGCTCCCATCTAATCACCCTTTAATTAATTTTGTCATACTCAGGCTGATAATATCCAGCAGTATATAATTGTCAGGACAACAGTATAAATGGTTAGTATATAAACCCATTTGCCGGCAAATTTTGGCGTTCGTAGCGGTGACAGATTAAACCCGGCCATGGTCATAAACATTATATAAAGCATAATTGAAAAAATTAAAGTGCTAAATATTGGTTCAAACAGAAAAACAAAAGCAAAAACAATCACATTGTTGTCAAGCGCAAGCCCTTTGTAGGTAGTGCTGTCTACAAGACCGAAAATGTTGAAATAGCTCAGCCGTATTGCGGCGGTGGCAACGATGACAAATGCGCCCGGTAAAAACCATGGATTGAGCCCGCCATAGCTTAAAAGGAAAACAGCAGGGCAGATTCCAAAGCTTACCATGTCGATCAGTGAATCCAGCTGGGCTCCGAAATTCTTTTGTTCATCTGTTCGGCCCTCTATTTTACGGGCAATAATACCATCACCCCAGTCAAAGAGAACTGCCCAGATCATCCCGATAACAGCGACAGGAAAATTCTTTAAAATAGCAAAGTATATCCCCAGCAGCGCACATAAAAGCCCTGCAAGAGAACAGATATTAGGAAGATCTTTTGCAAACCAGAGCATTCCTGTTTGGTGTGACGGTTTGGATTGTGATTTACCCATCTCGCTCCTTTTTATTTGTTTTTATCCCCAAGTATGTATCCGAGTGCGTGCACCAGGTTGGTGTTTTCTTCTTTTGTTCGGGCGGCAATACGGATATATCGGTCAGCATCGGGCATGGTTTTTCCCTGACAGTGTTTGATGTACATATTATGATCGATAAATAATTTTTTTGTTAATTCAGGTGCATTT
>JBDLIV010000231.1:0-3877 GCA_039714675.1 Thermodesulfobacteriota bacterium | reverse complement strand
TGACAGACTTGTCATGATTTTCTGCAATACTGCCTCTATTGATGAAGTGGTAGCTTTTACCCCGGAATCACTTTAGTCCCGACTGAAAACCGCAAATTTACCCAATTACGGCGTTGGAATAAAATTTTAATCCTCAGAATACTACTTGTATATTCTTGCGGTTACAATTTTATTCCGCCTTGTACTTGAACAAATTAGCAGGTTTTCAGCCAAGCACTATTTTAGCCTTGGATCTCTTTTTTTATAAAAAACAGCATGATTATGCACCCTGTTATAAAAAAAAGAGAGGAAATATATAGTTGGGCTCCCATAACCGGCAGCTCATTAATATTTGTATAAATCCTTACATTTTCTATAATACTTATAACACCATCCTGCTTAATATATTGCTGTGCCATGATTATACTGTTTTTAAAAGGCCACAAAGCATATAGAGAGCCAGCCATCAACCCTGCAAGGAATGCCATGGTTGGGTTATAAAATCGTTTTAAAACAAAATTTACAAATCTTGCAAAAATAAGACCTCCAAAAATAAGACCAATTGCAAAACACCCGAGGAATACCATATTATCCAGGTTCAATGTTTTTAATCCTGATATTGCAGAGACAACAGCAAAATACTCCCCCATTAAAATAAGAACCAGAGAACCGCTTATTCCTGGCAGAACCATTGCTGAAATTGCAACTGCTCCACAGATTAGAGCATATATATATTCATTAAAAGTATACTTGCCTGTAAAAGAGAAAATTTTAATTTCATGTTTTTCATTTGTGATATCATAGTCTGCTTTTAAATATTGTGATTCATAATGTTCTGATTTTTTTTTTATTTTATCATAGGGATTGACTGCATAGCTGACATAGATAGTTGCAAGAGCACCACAAGCCGCAAATAACATCAGATAAATTTTTCTGTTTTCCAACATTTTTACAGGGATGATGATGGAAATTAAAATCAACCCGAAAAAAAGTGAATATGTAGCACAAAATTGATGAACAATTAAATATTTCATCAAACTTGAAAGGCATAGAATAGCAATTATTGCACCTGTTATTAATTTTAACAGAAAAATAAAATCTTTCTTTTTTAAAAATTCAAAAAATGTATTTATTGAGTCTGATTTATCAGGCTTAAAAATAATCTTGATAACTGAGGAGAGGATATAAAGGATGTTGGCTCTATTAATATTGTTCAAAATAGAAAAAACACGCTCATAAATTTTAAAAATCAGAAGAAATGTACCACCGGAAACCCCTGGAATTATATTTGCAGCTCCAAGACAGAAGCCAATAAGAAGTTCTTTGATTAAAGATGGTTGATGGCTGTTTTTTTTATTCATTTTCTTTAAGGAGCATATCATCTATCCCAGCCATGCTGACCAATCAATTTCACAAACCTGCAGCCACCAAGATTTGTTGTTTTTATTCCGTCTTTGGTCTTTTCAATCTTTAACAATTCCTGAAAGTTACTGCCACCCACCGGCATGACAAGACTTCCACCCATTGCAAGCTGCTGAATCAATGGTTGAGGAATTTCCTGCCCTCCTGCTGTAACAATAATGGCATCAAAAGGGGCTTCCTTACTCCAACCTTGAGTCCCATCAGAGTATCTTGTGATAATATTATGATATTTAAGTCTGTCAAAAAGCTTTCTTGTCTGTAAAAAGAGAGCATTATTTCTCTCTATGGTATATACTTTGTAAACAATCCTGGACAATACAGCTGCCTGATATCCTGAGCCTGTACCTATTTCAAGAACTCGTTCATGACCTTTTAAATCGAGGCTCTGGGTCATCTCGGCAATAATATATGGCTGGGAAATTGTCTGCCCTTCACCAATGGGAAGCGGAAAATCACCATAGGCACTGTCAGCAAGCGCATCGCTAACAAACAAGTGCCTTTGTACCTTGGACATTGCATCGAGAACCAGTGGATCTGTAACTCCTCTTAAAGCAATTTGTTTTTCAACCATTTCACGGCGCCAGCGAGCAAATTTTTTTGATTCATCTTTCATAGCTTCCTTAAATATCAGCAACCAATGCGCCCGTCAAGCAGATACTATGCCTGACAGGCTGTATTCTTATCTTGATTTTTATCCATAAGATATGTATCTATAAAATCTATGAACAGACTTCAACATATCATATGGGCATTTATTATTTCCTGGATCATTTTTTTCATTAGTGTGGGCGGGTATATGATGATTGAAAAATGGAGTTTTCTTGATGCTGCATATATGACCGCCCTGACCGTTACTACAGTCGGTTTTATGGAGGTCCATGAAACAAGTGCTACCGGAAAAATATTTACCATCTTTGTCATGATCGCAGGTGTGGGATATTTTCTTTATATTACCGGAATCATTATACAGGCTGTTGTTGAAGGGGAGATACAAACTCTTTTGGGGAGGAATCGATTGTATAAAAAAATCAGTAAATTAAAAAACCATTATATTGTATGCGGATACGGCCGTATTGGAAGAGTTTTATGCAGGCTGATAAAAGAAGAGACAGATGATGTTGTTGTAATTGAAAAAGACGAGAATCGTATTGCAATATTAGAAAAAGACAATCTGCATTATATTCATGGGGATGTATCTGATGAAACTCAACTTGAAAAAGCAGGTATTAAAAAAGCCTCCTTTCTAATTGCTGCCCTTGGATCAGATATAGCCAATGTTTTTCTTGTTTTAACAGCAAGACAGCTTAATTCAGATATTTTTATTCTGGCCCGCGCAAGCAGCTCTGATGTAAAAAACAAACTCATAGTAGCAGGTGCCAACCGTGTTGAATCTCCATATGATATAGGCGCTGTCTCTATGGGATTACAACTGTTACGACCCAGTGTAAGCAGTTTTCTTAATATAGCACTCTCCAGGAGAAAAGAGGCTATACAAATTGAAGAACTATTTATCCCGAAAAGCTCAAAATATACCAATGTTGCACTTAAAGATTCTCAAATAAGACAAGATTTCAATCTGATTATTGTAGCCATAAAAAAGGCATCGGGAGAAATGCTTTTTAATCCTCACTTTGAAACATTGATTGAACCAAAAGATACAGTTATTGTGATGGGAAAAACTCCTGATTTAAAAAAGTTTGATAAAGCTGTCAACCAGGAGGATAATTTTTAATTAAATCTTATATATTATCCGTTTATCTGTAATAATAATATCAACAGTATATTTTCTTGACTCCATCTGAATCTGATCAACAACCTGTTCTTCATAGGCAAGGGATATTTTTCTGCATGTTTCCGGAAGTTTTGAGATCAATCTGCGATAATAATCATTACCAAACCCTACCCTGCCACCCTTGTCATCAAATGCAAGACCTGGGATAATTGCAATATCAATATCTTCCAATGGTATTTTTTTACACTTCTTAATATTTGGTTCCAGAATATCATCAACACCTGTTACAAGGTCCTTATTATAATTTGTGATTTTATAAAGATTGATCACATTTTTCGTAGTGGAAAGGAGAGGTAAAGCAAGCTGTTTCTCTATTTGTAATGCTCTTTTTATAATTTTTTCAGTAGAGAATTCACTATTTACCGGAGTATATAAAAATACTATCTGGGATTCTATAAAATTGGCAAACTCAAAAAGTCTGCGCTCAATTATTTCATGCTTTTGGGCAAGTTCTTCCCTTGTAAACTTGCCCAATCGTTCAGCCACTGTTGATAGATTACTGTTTTTTGTATTCTTTATTTCATTCATCACCATTATTCCTTTTATTTGCAAAAACTTTTTAGCAAATATTATACACAAGAGACCAATTGTCAACGTCAATAATCATTGACTGTTTATACACCTCGTGATATCAGGTATAATTGTTATAAAATCTTTTAAAATAAGAACTTAAAGCGATTACAA
>JBDLIV010000230.1:0-3885 GCA_039714675.1 Thermodesulfobacteriota bacterium | reverse complement strand
AGTCAAAATGGCTTTATTTAAACATGATTTTTAGTCAGAAGCAAAATATAAGAATTAAAAAGAATATAAACTTCTTGATGAATACCTTAGCTGTCAGCGTTTTTTCCATCCTGTAGATCCAGTCACATCTTATGAGAAAGCAGCCATGATTTATTTTTTATGCAGAAAAAAGGGAGTTACAGTTAGAAGCACAATTGAAGACAGGCTTAATTACATGTTGTAAAAAAATGCATGTTGACAGAATAAAGAATTAGTATTATTATTAGCATAATTAGACATATAAAAAGGATATTATTATGCAACTAAAAAATTATTTATCGGCTACACAACTATCAAAAAATACTGCTGCTACACTCAATTCCTTAGAAACCGGAGAGACAGATAAATTAATTATTTTAAAAAACAATTCTCCAAAAGCAATACTTATGTCTGTTGCTTCCTATGAAGCGATGGAAGAAGAAACAGAAGATCTTCGCCTGACATCACTTGCTCTTTCCAGAATTCAAAATTTTAATTTTGAAGAAACTATACCTCATAAAGAAATGATGAATAAATATACAAAATGACCTGGGAAATCATTTATCACAAAGATGTTGATGATGATTTAAAAAGTGTAGGAGCAGCAGCTGCAAAAAGAATCATATTGGCAATTGATAAAAAACTTACCAAGGCACCTGAAAAATTTGGGGCACCATTATCACATAATTTGAAAAATTTTCGAAAACTCAGGATTGGAGATTTCAGAGTAGTTTATCAGGTGGCCAATAAAAGAGTAATTGTTTTTATTCTCGCTGTGGGCCCAAGAAGAGATAAAGAGATATATCGTTCAGCTTCAAAGCGAGTTTAATTACCCTATCTCTGGTAAACTTTTTAATGTTGCCATTTTTATCCAGTCTGCCTTCAGGCGTATTATGTTTTTCTTTGAGTATTTTAATTTTTTTCTTAGAAACTGGTTTACTTGCAGAATTAACAACTTGACAACCATACTAAAACAGACCATACTCCGAATTAGTTAAACTAATTTGGATAAAGTACCGAAATGGAAGAATTTAACAGAATACTGACAATTGATCTGCCGACTAATCAATCAGCCTTTTTATGGGGTCCGAGAAAAACAGGGAAAACAACTTTATTGCGTGCACAATTCCCTAAAAGCATTTTTATTGATTTTTTGAAGACAGACACATTTATTGAATATACCAGGTCTCCCTTCTTACTCCGGGAACGGCTGCTTGCAAAAAAAGAGCAGGCTTTTCAATATCCTGTTATCATTGATGAAGTACAAAAAGTCCCCCAGATACTTGACGAAGTTCACTGGCTTATCGAAAATCAAAAGATCAATTTCATTTTATGCGGTTCTTCTGCCAGGAAACTTAAACGAGGTCAGGCCAACCTGCTGGGTGGCCGGGCATGGCGTTTTGAGCTGTTTGGACTGGTTTCCAAAGAAGTGAAAAATCTGAATTTACTTCAAGCATTGAATCGTGGTCTTATTCCGGCACATTATCAAGCAAATAATTATAAAAGATCCCTGCGCAGCTATGTTCAGGATTATCTTAAAGAGGAAATATTCAATGAAGGACTGAGCAGAAACATCCCGGCTTTTTCCAGATTTTTTGAAGCAATGGGATATTCCCATGGTTCTCTGATTAATTATAGTAGTATTGCCCGTGACTGTGGTGTTACCTCCAAAACAGTCAAGGAATATTACCAGATTCTGGTGGATACACTTTTAGGCACCTTTGTTCTCCCATTTAAAAAAAGGCAGGAACGTCAGGTTATCAGCAAGGCTCCAAAATTCTATCTTTTTGATGTCGGGGTTGCAGGAAATATCAGCAAACGAACAATTGAAGAAGAAAGAGGAGAATTGTTTGGCAATGCTTTTGAACATCTAATCTATCTTGAGATGTTAGCTCATAGTTCATACCATGAAATCAATTATGAAATAAATTTCTGGAGAACAAAATCAGGACAGGAGGTTGACTTTATACTGGGCAGAGGCGAAGTTGCTGTGGAAGTTAAAGGTACTGCAACGATTGATAAAAGAGATCTTCGACCCATGAAATCATTTATTGAACTCTACAGCCCAAGACAGGCCATTGTTGTCTGCAATGAAAAGGAAGAAAGAGTACATAGCGGTATCAGAATCATGCCATGGCGCATTTTCCTTCAAAAGCTGTGGAAAGATGAAATTATTCGTTAAACACACTCAAGGTTTGAAATTATGAAGAAAAAAGCATTAATAACAGGTATCACAGGCCAGGACGGAGCATATCTTGCAGAATTTCTAATTGATAAAGGCTATGAAGTCCATGGCATTAAAAGAAGATCATCACTGTTTAATACAGACAGGATCGATCACCTCTACCAGGACCCCCATGAAAAAGGGAAAAACCTGATCCTGCACTATGGTGATCTCACCGACTCTACCAATCTTATCCGGATACTCCAGCAGGTTCAGCCAGACGAAGTCTACAACCTTGCCGCCCAGAGCCATGTGGCTGTATCCTTTGAATCCCCGGAATATACAGCAGACACAGATGCCCTTGGCACCATGCGCATCCTGGAAGGCATCCGCCTGCTCGGCCTTGAGAAAAAAACCCGGTTTTACCAGGCCTCAACTTCAGAACTCTACGGCAAGGTCAGAGAAACACCCCAGACAGAAACAACCCCTTTTTACCCCAGAAGTCCCTATGGCGTTGCAAAACTCTATGCTTACTGGATAACTGTCAACTACAGAGAAGCCTATGGCATCTATGCCTGCAACGGCATTCTCTTCAACCATGAATCCCCCCTTCGCGGAGAAACATTTGTCACCCGCAAAATAACCCGCGCTCTTTCCCGTATCAGTCTCAACCTTCAGGACTGCCTCTATCTTGGCAACCTGAATGCCAAAAGAGACTGGGGCCATGCAAAAGACTATGTCAGGATGCAATGGCTCATGCTCCAGCAGGACAAACCCGAAGACTTTGTCATTGCCACAGGAAAACAGTATTCAGTCCGGGACTTTGTCAACACAGCCGCCAAAGAACTCAACATGGATATCACCTGGAAAGGCAAAGGCATTGATGAAAAAGGATATGACACAAAAACCAACAGACAGATCATTGCCGTAGATCCCACATACTTTAGACCCACAGAGGTAGAAAACCTCCTGGGCGACCCTTCAAAAGCAAAACAAAAACTTAACTGGGTACCTGAAATCTCATTTGAACAGATGGTAAAAGAGATGGTTGTATCAGACCTTGAAGATGCAAAAAAAGACCACCTGTGCAAGACCCATGGCTATAACACTTTTGAGTATAATGAATAATTATGAAAAAAACCGATAGAATATTTATTGCAGGCCCCAAAGGCCTTGTAGGTTCAGCCCTGATACGCCACCTGACAAAAAAAGGCTACACAAACCTGCTGACCCCGTCCCATGCCGAGCTGGAACTTTTAGATACCCGTTCCGTATCCACCTGGTTTGAAAAAAACAGACCCGACTATGTATTCCTTGCAGCAGCAAAAGTAGGCGGCATATTAGCAAATGAAACCTATCCTGCCGACTTTATCTACCAGAACCTGATGATCCAGACCAATATCATCCACCAATCCTATGTTCACAAGGTAAAAAAGCTTCTTTTCCTCGGCTCTTCCTGCATCTATCCCAAACACTGCCCCCAGCCCATGAAAGAAGAATATCTCATGACAGGTCCCCTGGAACCAACAAATTCACCCTATGCATTAGCCAAAATAGCAGGCATTGAGATGTGCTGGTCCTATAACCGCCAATACAAAACAAAATTTATCCCTGTCATGCCCACAAACCTTTATGGACCAAATGATAATTTTGACCTTGAAACATCCCATGTTCTTCCTGCCCTGATAAGAAAATTCCACGAG
>JBDLIV010000229.1:0-3892 GCA_039714675.1 Thermodesulfobacteriota bacterium | reverse complement strand
CTTTTGAGTAATGTTTTAAGCAACAGAGACAGTAACCAGGGTCTTTGCAGCCATCCATGCCGGTGGAAGTACTCAGTTGTTGAAGAGTTGCGGCCCAATGAATACCACCCGTTAATGGAAGACAGCAGGGGCTCATATATATTCAATTCCAAAGATCTATGCATGATTGAACATATCCCGGAACTTGTTAATGCAAACATAACATCCTTAAAAATAGAAGGTAGAATGAAGGGCATCAATTATCTTGCTTCTGTGGTAAAAACCTATAGAAATGCCATTGATGCTTTTATTGAGTCGCCTGACAATTATGAAACAGACCAGGGGTGGATTGATGAGCTTTCCCAGGTTTTTCACAGAGAATATTGTACTGGATTTTATTTTGGCCAATCAGAGGAGCAACTTCCAAACTACAAGAACAGACACCATGGAAAAATCCACAGTTTTATCGGAAAAATAATCAGTTGCACTAAAGAGCAGACCTACATGGTTGAAATACGCAACAAGCTTACAAAGGATGATTTTATTGAGGTGATTTCGCCATTAGGCCGGCCTGCAAAAACCAAAATTATAAAACTTCTTGACACAGATAATAATCCTGTAGATGCTGTTCATCCAAACACTTCTGCTCTTCTCTACCTTGGTATTCAATGTCAACCCAATGATATCATACGCAAATTATAAAACGACTTGACGATACCGATGCAGATAAAAACAATTTCTTGTTACAAGTTGAAGCCATAATTATGTAAATTTGACTTTTTGAGTTAAATCAAAAGTGATTATTGTAAGATGAAATCATGGACTAAAATCAAATATGGTTATTAAAATTACCAATGGTAGCATTTTAAACAACTGCTTCTTATCTTCTCTTTTTTGGATTATGCAGCAATATTATTCTTGAGCCTGGTAATTTAAATTACCAGGCTTGCTTTCCAAGCTGTTCTCTAAGGCAAACAAAATTTTATTAATATTCAATTTATGATTGTTTAAACACCTATAGATAGGATCTTTTGGAGAAATCTAATCTCTTTTGAATTATAGTCTTTCTGTTTTTGGCGTTATTCTCTCCCTTGGCAAACTCTTTGCACTATATGCAATTGGTAAGAAAAAAAATTATTAACTTGCAGAAGAAAAATTTGCCTGTTTTAATAATTCAGGCTCAAACAATTATTGGATAAAAGGAGAAGAAGAATGATTGTAGGAATTTTAAAAGAGATTAAAATTGCTGAAAAAAGGGTTAGCATGACACCTGGCGGTGTTGTTGCCATGATTCAAAACGGTCATAACATTCTTGTTGAAAAAGACGCGGGAGCAGGAGCAGGGTATCCTGACAGTGAATATGAGTCTGCCGGTGCCACCATAATTGACACTCCAGCTGAAGTTTTTAAAAAATCAGACATGGTTATGCATGTAAAAGAACCACAGCCTTCAGAGTATGACCTGATCAAAGAAGATCAGATTGTTTTTACCTATCTTCATCTTGCGGCTGATGAGCAGCAGACAATGGGTCTTATCAAAAGCAATTCAATTGATATTGCCTATGAAACCATTGAAAAGGACAGCGGGGCTCTTCCTCTTCTTCTTCCCATGAGTGAGGTAGCAGGCCGTATGGCAACCCAGGAAGCTGCAAAATATCTTGAAATGCCCCAGGGCGGCATGGGCATACTTCTTGGCGGCGTAACCGGTGTTGAACCGGCAACAGTTGTTGTTATCGGCGGAGGTGTTGTAGGAGTAAATTCAGCCAAGATGGCATGCGGACTTGGTGCAAAAGTTTATATCCTTGATACAAACCTTGAAAGACTGGCCTATCTTGATGATATAATGCCTGACAACTGCTTTCCTGTCATGTCAAATGCTGCCACTTTAAGAGAATTTGTGACCAAGGCTGATGTTGTTATCGGAGCAGTGCTTATTGCTGGTGCAAAAGCCCCTAAGCTTCTTACAAAGGATATGCTCAAAGATATGAAAGACGGCTCTGTTATTGTTGATGTTGCCATTGACCAGGGCGGATGCTTTGAGACATCCCGGCCAACTACCCATGATGACCCCTGTTATGTAATTGACGGAGTAATCCACTATTGTGTTGCAAATATGCCCGGCGCTGTTGCAAAAACTTCCACCATTGCTCTTACCAATGCAACCCTGCCCTATGCAATTGAGATTGCCAACAAGGGATGGAAAAAAGCAATGCAGGAAAACGTGGAAATCAAACGTGGTGCCAATATAATAAAAGGTCATGTAACTTTTAAAGCAGTTGCCGATGCTTTTGGGCTTGACTATACACCTGTTGAAAAATTCATTTAACATTCAATTCCAATAATTATCACGGGCAAACCTTGTCTTTTTTCCGGGTTTGCCTGCAACAAAAAGATAAAATCAAGTGTTACTTGTCAAAATTTTCATATAAGGCAACAAGCCTGATCAAAATTATTAATAAGACCGTGCGGGTTTAAAAAAATTTATCTTTAACATTGCACACTCTTACCAAAAAAAAAGGGAGGGGAAAGATGATTGAGTTTTTAGGCACAGTGAACGGATTTGTATGGGGATTACCCACTATTACTTTGCTAGTCGGCACAGGTGTGTTTATTACGCTGTTGTTAAAAGTGGTTCAGTTTCGTCATTTTATCTATGGTTGGAAACTGATCTCCGGTAAATACGACAACCCGGAAGACGAAGGAGAAGTCACTCATTTTCAGGCCCTGTCCACAGCTTTGTCAGCCACCATAGGAACCGGTAATATTGCAGGGGTAGGCACAGCAGTTGCTATTGGAGGACCAGGTGCTATTTTCTGGATGTGGATAACAGCAATTTTTGGTATGGGCCTTAAATATGCCGAGTGTTTGTTGTCGCTTAATTTCAGAAAGGTGCATTCTGACGGAAGCACTGGTGGTGGACCAATGTATTACCTCGAACATGGATTGGGCAAAAAATGGTTGGGTGTTGCTTTTGCAGTCTTTGCCTGCATTGCTTCTTTTGGAATCGGCAACATGGTTCAGGCCAATTCAGTAGCCGAACCCCTGCTGGATACTTTTGGAGTACCTAAAATTGCAACTGGAATCACAATTGCCGTGCTGTGTTTTGCCGTTATTGTTGGTGGTGTCAAACGAATTGGAGCTGTTTCAAGTAAAATTGTTCCAGCCATGGCCTTATTTTATATTGTTGGTGCCTTATTAGTTATTTTTACCCATCTGGGTGATGTACCTGCTGCTTTTGCTCAAATTTTTCATGATGCATTTTCCGGGACAGCTGCAACCGGAGGATTTGTAGGTGCAGGAGTCGCACAGGCTATCAGATTTGGCGTGGCCCGCGGTGTTTTTTCCAATGAGGCTGGTTTAGGTTCAGCACCAATTGCCCATGGAGCAGCCCAAACTAAAGAACCGGTTCGTGAAGGTTTGGTTGCTATGTTAGGGCCTTTTATTGATACCCTGGTAATCTGTACCATGACCGGTCTGGTAATTATCATGACCGGTGCTTTCACCCTGAAGGGTGCGGATGGAGCAGGACTGACCGGAGCAGTATTGACCAAAACCGCTTTTCAAAACGGTATGCCTTTTGCTGGTGGTGAATATATCGTGACCATCGGCATTATCTTTTTTGCATTTTCCACGGTGATTGGCTGGTCATACTATGGAGACCGATGTATTGATTACCTGTTTGGCCAGAAAGCTGTCATGCCATACAGAGTTATCTACTGCATGATCATTCCGGTAGGTGCCACAGTTAAACTATCAACGGTCTGGACCATATCAGATATTTTTAATGCAATGATGGCATGGCCGAACCTGATTGGGCTGATTTTTTTAAGTCCGGTGGTTGTCCGCATGACCAAAGAGTATTTTTCAGATCCAAAACGTGTAAATCCTTTTGATGAAAATTAAACCAACATCCA
>JBDLIV010000228.1:0-3893 GCA_039714675.1 Thermodesulfobacteriota bacterium | reverse complement strand
CATCCGGGCATTGCCTTTACAAACCATGAAAGTCTGCTGCGAAGCATTTTACAGGCAGCCTCTTCTGTAAAATAATCCACATACATTTCAGTCAAGGATTCCATTGCCCTGAAAATTGCATGATTTGAAATAATTTTATAAGACCCGGTTTCAAAAAAATCATCAATCTGGGAGAGAAGAAATGGGTTGATCATGGCAGCACGACCAACCATAACACAATCGCAGCCTGTGGATTCTAACATCCTGCCAGCATCTTCAACGCTGTTAATGTCCCCATTGCCAATAACAGGAATTCCCAATTGCTGTTTAAGTTTTGAAATTAAATCCCAGTCTGCTTTGCCTTTAAATCCCTGGCCTGCAGTCCTTGGATGCATTATAACAGCATCCACTCCGCAGTTTTGAGCAATCTGGGCAATTTCAAAAGCCTGTTTGCCTGAATGATCCCATCCTGAGCGTAATTTAATTGTCAAAGGCAGATCAGTTGCCTCTCTAACAGCTGATAAAATTGCTTTACTCAGTGCAGGCTCTTTCATCAATGCAACCCCTGCCCCCTGTTTAACAATTTTTTTCACACTGCATCCAAAATTAATATCTATAATGCTGGCAATTTTAAGATTCTGTATAAATTTTGCTGCCTTTGCCATTGATTCAGGATCACCACCAAATATTTGAACAGAGAGGGGCTGTTCCTCTTTTTTGGAAGTCAGCAGTTTTAAAGTATTTTTTGAGTTATAAAAAATTCCTTTGGCACTTATCATTTCAGAACATACAACAGAACATCCGCACTCTTTTACAAGGAGTCTGAAAGGAAGATTGGATATTCCTGCCAGGGGAGCTAAAAAAGTTTTCCCATGAATTGTAAGGTTTTTAATCTGCATTGGAATCAACAGCAGCTCTATCCTACATCATCAGGTTCATCATTTTTTTTTAAATCAGAAAAAGCAATGATCTTGCCTTGTTTGTTTTCTTGTGAACCAATATTCTTTGATGGTTTTTTATCAGAGAGAGTGGTACTTTTGGATAAAGGCATCTCTTCCACAGGGCTTTCAACCTTTGTGATTCTCATTTTTTTACCATTCATATGAAAATCATCACCATTGATATAATCATCTTTCAGGATCCATGTGACCACCTGTAAAGGAATCTGGAGCATCAGGAATTTTACATGGTACCAGTCCTTTTTCGCATCGGGAAGTATACTCTCAACCCTTGCAAAGGATACAGGAGCATCTTCAAGATGAATCAATACAACATCGTTAATAGTGGCCATTGTCACCCCCGGTTACTTCGATTTTTTCTTGTTAATTTTTTTTATATAACATAATCTTTTCATAACTGCCATACCATAAAGAGCAGAAGCTGGCAGACCTTTATTTTAAATTTATGGTTTACTACAAAACAAAGAGTAAAAAGGTGATAATTCTGAATATTTGTTATAATTTCCAGTGATAATTTTGTATCACTTTTATATAAACAAAAAGAGTGGAATAATTTATGAGTCCTGTTCTTGAAAAAAAATGGATGGTTTTTTTACTTGTTGCTACATCGATTTTCATGTCAACTCTGGATTCGAGTATTGTTAATATTGCACTCCCATATATTATGCAGGATTTAAACACAGATCTGCAATCTATTCAGTGGGTGGTATTAATTTATCTGATTGTGGTTTCCTGCCTTTTATTAAGTTTTGGCAGGCTCTCAGACATTAAAGGCAGAAAATCTGTATATGTGATTGGCTTTGCCATATTTGCAGCTGGTTCTATATTTTGCGGTGTTGCTCCAGGTCATCAAGCTTTAATTATTGCAAGAGCTTTGCAGGGATGTGGAGCCTCAATGCTTATGGCATGCTCCCCTGCCCTGATTGTAGATGTCTTTCCTGAAAAAGAACGGGGAAAAGCACTTGGAATGATAGGAGCGGTAGTTGCCGCTGGATTGACAACAGGCCCTGCAATAGGTGGTGTGCTCCTGGAATATCTCTCCTGGCGGTATATTTTTTATATCAATATTCCCATCGGGTTTGCAGCAGCCTTTGGTGCCCTGTCTGTTTTAAAAGGTGATTATGCTGCAAAAGGCAGTGATGAGCCAATGGATAAATCCGGGAGTTTTCTTTTGATAATATGTTTATCAAGCCTGATTGTTTTTATGACACAATTGTCCAGATGGGGGCTTATCTCAATTTTATCCCTTCTTTTCGCCGGAGCATTTGTTATGGCAGGTATTGGTTTTGTACTCAACGAAAAAAAGACAAAATTTCCCCTGTTTGATATGAAGCTTTTAGAAATAAAACTGTTTCTGTTTCCAGTGATCTCTTCAGCTGTTTTATTTGCAGCTCTTTTTGTTATTGTCTTTATGATGCCTTTTTACCTGACATATCCATGTGGTTTTTCTGCATCTAAAACAGGAGGGATAATGATCGTTCCTTTTTTATTTCTTCTCTTTTTCAGTCCAGCTGCAGGGATATTGTATAACAAATTCCGTTCAAGGAGTTTATGTATGACTGGAATGGGAATCTTAACGCTGTCTCTGGTCTCTTTGATGACTATCCATCCATCCATGGGAGTTGTCTCAATTTTATGGCGTATAGCACTTGCAGGTCTTGGAACAGCACTTTTTATATCGCCAAACAATACAGCAATTATGAGTAGTGTTCCTTTGCAAAGGCGCGGGACAGCTTCCGGAGCTGTGGCCACTTCCAGAAATCTTGGAATGGTAATAGGAGTTGCTTTGGCAGGATTAATTTTTTCAACATCTTTTGCAGCTCTTACAAAAGGGGCAAATCTTGAAAATTATCTTGCTGTAATGGAGCCTTTTTTTATGATAAGTTTCAAGAGAACAATGGCCATGGGTGCTGTGCTTTCGGTTATTGGATTGTTTATCACCTATGCCAGAGGCAAAGAAGAGTAGTATATAGTTTCGACAAATTATATTGATAAATCATGGTGATATATTTGCTCCACCTTATCAAGATACTTGATAATAGAATTGCTTTTTAATATGCCTTTCAGAGGTTTTTTGTATTCTTGAAAACATCCCGGTCCCAGATAGTTCCAGAATCCTTTCATACGGCCTATTAAATGACCGGGACCTGAAAATATTTTTTTATAATTTTCAAAAAGATCATCATGAAAATCTTTGAGGCGTTCAATTGGAGCTTGAGTGGGAGCTTGATTTGAAATCCTCTTTTTTATAATTTCAGCAAGGAATGGGTTGGATAATATACCCCGCCCGATCATGATTTTTTTGATACCAGGAAATTTTTCATGAACTATATTAAAAGAATTTAAATCCTTTATATCACCATTATAAACAACCTTATGACGGGTATTTAAAAGGACTGTTTCAAAGGCATCATGATCAGATATGCCTTCATACATCTGTATTCCGGTTCTGGGATGAATAATAATTTCATCAAGAGGGTATTTATCCAAAATAGGAAGAAGATCAAAAATTTCATGTTTTGATCTTCTTCCCAACCTTACTTTCACAGAGAGTTTGTTGGAAATTCTCGGCAATACAGTTTCAAGAAAAGCATCAATTTTTTCAGGATACATTAAAAGTCCTGACCCTTTCATCTTTTTTGCAATTTTTGAATGGGGACAGCCAAGATTCCAGTTTATTTTTTTTATACCCATTTCATAAAGATGGTCAGCAAGAAATATAAAATCTTCGGGAATATTTCCAAGAATTTGAGGAGTAGTAAAAAGCTTTTTATTGTTTCCAGGAATAACATCCTTGATTCTTGATGGTTTTAACCGTTTTTGCCCCATTGTTGAAATAAAGGGAGCAATTGCCTCATCCACACCAGAAAAATGATCGGAAAAGACATTTCGATATGTCACATCGGTAAACCCCTGAAGAGGAGCAAGTACAATAATTAATTTATTTTGATCCAT
>JBDLIV010000227.1:0-3909 GCA_039714675.1 Thermodesulfobacteriota bacterium | reverse complement strand
GAATCGGCTTTAACAGCGCTGCAATTATCATCAATATGCTCCTCAATCTCTATTGTATCAGGCATAACTGCTTTTACAAAACTTATTGTTTCCCTTACTATTGGCTGCAATTCCATTGTTTGAAGTTCAAGACTCTCCTGGCGGGAAAATGTAAGAATCTGTTTTACAAGGTCACTGGCTCTTTGAGCACCTTTATAAATTTTTTGCAGTCTATTGTATTCAGGAGTGTCCTCAGGAGTGTCCATCAATAATATTTCAGTATGGCCCATGATAGGAAAAAGTATATTATTAAAATCATGGGCTATGCCACCTGCAAGTGTACCAATGGCTTCCATTTTTTGAGCATGCCAAAGCTTATTTTCAAGCCTTTTCCGCTCTGAAATATCTTTTAAATTAACAACAAGCCCATTATGCATCCCTTTATAATCCTTTATAATTGCCGCACTAAGGAAAATATCGATGATCCTGCCCTGCTTGGAGATTCTTTTTGTCTCAAATCGAACAGGCTCCCCTGTCCCGTAGATTTCTATTATTTTTGTCTGGGCTAATTTCTCCTGATCTTTGGGAACAAATGGAATGCGTTTGCCCTTTAATTCTTTTAATGTCCAGCCAAAAATATCTATAAAAGCACTGTTTAAATAGAGTGGATGCCCGTCAGCATTATATACTGCAACCGGATCAGGATTTGCCTCAAAAATTGCTTTTAACCTCTCTTCACTCTCTTTTAAATCTTTTTCAGCTTTTCTGCGCTGTGTGACATCGGTAAGAACAGAGATAATTTGATCATTTAAAAAAGAGGTTCTGAATTCTATATATTTTGACTTGCCGTTTTTACATCTAATTTTAAATTCCCGGATATTCTCCATGCCTTGTTTATTGCTATCTTTTTTCCAGATTTGATTAATTTGCTTTCTATAATTTTCATCTGGATAGGCTTTTTCAAACCATATTTTTTTGTTAGGAATATCTTCTAAAGTATAGCCTGTAAGCTTTGTAAAATGGGTGTTTATACGAAGATAATTACCTTTGTTATCAAGGAGGGTAATCCCGTGTGGAGTATTGTCAATAATTCGGGATAAAGCATCTCTCTCTTCTTTATTTTTTTTTGCTTTATGTTCCAACTCTTCATAGCTTGGTCTTCTATGCATTGGAATAATTATCTCCGAATCCAAAAAATGATAGTACCATAATTATTATTGCGTAATCTTTATATGGGATGCTTATCTTTGTCAACAGGCTGTAACACAAGGCTGACTTCTCCAGTTTTTTAAATCTCTTTTTTATTCTGAAACAGAATTTCAAGAATCTCTTCAATAATTTTATCTGCTGTTTCAGCATCAAGAGTGCATCCTCCGGCACCGGCATGGCCGCCACCGCCATATCTGGCAAGAAGATTCCCTATATTTACATTACACTGTTTATTAAAAATAGAGTGACCAATACTCAGCTGAACATTTTTCTGGCCTGATTGATGTTTTGGGCTGCCAAATCGTAATTTTACACTGGCAATGGTTTCCGGAAAAAGAGAGTAAGTCAGAAATCGATTCCCTTCAGGTACTATATCAAGGGGTCTGAAATCTGTAATGGATATTTTATTAATAATTCTTGTGTGTGTAGACAGATGTCTTTCAAAAGCTGTGTTTTCTTTAATCACATTGTGACAGCGCTTTTTCACCTCAGGGTCTGAAATCACATAATTAATATTCTTTTCCATTAAAAGATCAATCAGTTTATTCCAGTAAGGAATATCTTTATACTCCTGGTTCCTGATAGTCATGGAGAGTAAAATATATGGATAATTTTCAGGGTATCGAACCTGATCAATACTTAGATCAGCAGCATCAATAATATCAGTGTTTAAAACCAGTTCATCATAATTATTATTTAATCTGTTTCTCTCTTTATAATATTTATAAATAACCCCGGCTGCAGAGGGAGCGATTTCAAAAGCGCCTTGAAAATCCTTCTCCGGCTTATTGGAGATATGGTGGTCAAACCATAGTCCGCAATCAGATGACCATGGAAGATTTGCCATGATATCATCTTTAAAAATAGTGACCTGTCCTTTCTGGATTTCATTAGGTTCAGTCCATAAAATATCTGTATCAATATTTTCAGCCTTCCGCAGCAGCACTGCACAGACAATCCCGTCAAAATCCGGTCTTGTAACGATTCTCATGATTTTGCACCTTTCAATTAAATACAACCTTTATTATTCATGGTGTCTACTGATTACAGATAAACTTTACTGGTGAAAGTTTCAAGTTTTTTTAAGCCAAAGCCTTTTTCCCATGGAAATTTTATTATGTATTCTTTTGATATCTTTTATAATATGGTAATGTTTTATAAATTACCAAAACTTTTCCATGGAAGTGAATATGAGCATCAAAATAATATTTCATGAGCATTATTATAATTCCCGATATGCTGTCGATCCTGCAGCTTCCGAGGGACGCCTGGATGGGATCTTAAATCTTATAAAAAGCAAGCCTAAATTGTATAAGCTCATTGAACCAATCCCAGCTACAGAAGCAGATATCCTCAGAGCGCATGGCATGAACCATTATGAAAAAATAAAAAGACAGCCCCTGCTGTATGAATTAGGGGCATTAGCAGCCGGTGGAGCTGTTATGGCAGCGGAAACTGCATATAATGGCAATCCTTCTTTTGCCGTGATAAGACCTCCTGGACACCATGCGTCAGCAGACTCTTCCTGGGGCTTTTGCCATTTCAACAATATGGCAATAAGTCTGCTGAAGCTCTATTCAGAAAAGAAAATCAAGAAAGCTTTTATCCTTGATTTTGATCTTCATACAGGAGACGGCAATATAAATATTTTGGAAAATCGAAATGATGGATTCAGGGTTTCAATACTCAATCCTGAATCAACAGAAAGAGGAGAATATATTCAGAAAGTTGAACAATATATGAAAAACATTACTGATGTCGACATTTTCGCAGCATCAGCAGGCTTTGATCAGGGCTTTGAAGATTGGGGGAACCTTCTTTTTCCAGAAGATTATACAGAACTTGGACGGCTGATGAAAAAATACTCGGAGAAGATATGCAATGGAAGAAGATATGCGATTCTTGAAGGGGGATACAACCACCAGGTGCTTGGTACAAATGTAGATTGCTTTTGCAATGGCTTCGCATAACTTTTACTGGAGACTCACTTGAAAGTGCATTGTAAATCATAATCAGTGTTGTGGCTAGTCAGCTTTGGAGTAGCTCCCTGTTTCAATGCTGATTTAAAGCTGTATTTTTTATATTATATTTTAAAAGCTTGTGCATGACTTCTTTATGAAAATTATATTTAGACCTTGAAGGAACGAGTTGCAAAAAACCTAAAAGAGTCGAAGCATCGTTGCCAGTAAGCTTAATTTTTTTATTTGGTGTTATTTGTATAAGTAGTTTTTTCATAAAATTTCCTCCTTTCTTATATCTTCATATCATCCAAAAGATCTCCCCATGAGATCCTTTTAGTTTTTTTTTATTTGTTAAGCAATATAAAAGCAACATCTGTGCCATCAATACAAACAAGCCAAAACCCCTGTTCAATGGTCAAGTTAAAAATAAGCAAAATATGATTAGTACATAATTTGCATAATTTTAAGAATTTTTATACATAATTTGTTATATTTTTACATATAATATGGTTTAACACCCATCACAAAAAGCGGATTCCTCAACTCTAGGTAGTTTTTTCCTTCACGAATGAGAAGTAGCAGCAGAATTACTTCATAATAATCAGCTCTATAAAACAGATTTACAATTTTCTTTACTTTGTGAACAGCCTTATCGAGCAATCCATAACATCCAGTGCAGGTTAAATTTACCGGCAAATATTTTAATAACCTTAAAACTAACTTGCCAAAATAACATTGATTGTGTTAATAAAATGCCTTG
>JBDLIV010000226.1:0-3930 GCA_039714675.1 Thermodesulfobacteriota bacterium | reverse complement strand
TCCAGGATCGGAAGATTTGAACTTGCAGATCAGGGAACAATTTTCCTTGATGAAATAGGGGATATGAGCCATGAATTACAAGTTAAATTATTAAGAGCAATTCAGGAAAGACAATTTGAACGTGTTGGTGGTTCAACTACTATTAAAGTCGATATCAGAGTCATTTCCGCAACCAATAAAGATTTGCCATCTGCCATTGAAGATGGTTTGTTTCGTGAAGATCTATATTACCGCCTTAATGTTATTCCCATTCATATCCAGCCTTTGCGTGAACGAAGAGAAGATATTCTCATTTTATCTGATTATTTTCAAAAAGTTCTCACTAAAAGAGTGCATGGCTATCAGAAAAAGACCCTTTGCAAAAGTGTTCAACAAGCTTTGTTCAACTATGACTGGCCTGGAAATATTCGGGAACTTGAAAATTTAATTGAAAGAATGTCTGTTCTTGTTGAGAATCAAACAATTGAACTTCATGATTTGCCAGATTATATTATCAACAACTCCTGTGAAAATATATCTACCTCTGTGACCTCTGTCTTTGACAGTGGTATCGGGTTTAATCAGGCAGTGGATCAATATCAAAAATCTTTGATACTCCATGCTTTAGATGAAACCAGATGGGTTAAAGCAAGGGCTGCTGAGCTTTTAAAGATGAATAGAACTACTCTGGTGGAAAAAATAAAAAAGATGAAGATAGAACCCAAAAGTGAAATGCCTGTTTTTTGATTTACAGTTGTTCGTCATATTTTTGACGATTTATAATATGCTAAATTGCTCTGCCAACATAAATCTGCCTGATAGATCATAATATTGCGACTTATATCGGATCTGATATTTTAAGTTTATATTAACCGTGATATGGCACGAGACCTTTGAATAACGTCCTCTTTTGCCCAATTGCCACGGAATATGAAAATGATAATCCTCAAAACAGTTATGTATTCCGCAGGTTTTATTTTCATATTCCTTGCACTAAAACAAAATTGAACATTATTTAAAGGTCTCGGTATACTAATTGCTTGGTTTGATTGCATTATGATATGATGCATATCAATAAATCCATATGGCAAAGTAAAGATTATGAATAGATCAAAATATCAATCAAATCATTGGATAAATCACAAATTATATAAAATCTGGCGGGTTTTGGCTGTATTAACTCTTGTTTTATCTACCATGCCGCATCTTTCCATAGCAAGTCAGGCAGTAATCAAAACAATTCAAATAGAGAAAAACCCTCTGGTTGTCAAATTTTCCATAACCCAAGATATTCCGGTTAAGGTTATCAGGGTTGAAAAAAATGAGCTTTTAATTGCATTGAAAAATATAAAATTATCAGAAAAATTTAAGATAAAAGGGAGAGAAAAATCTGGAATTAAGCATATTGGCATAGAAACTTTGCAAGGCAATGTTCTTACAGTGATTTTAACGAGTTTTAAGCCGTTTGGATATATTCAATCAGGATTTAATAAATCAGGTTCAGCTTTTATTATTAACCTTGAAAAAAAAGAGGCTGCACCAGTGTCCAAATCAGGACCTGTTCCCTTACCTGCTGTAAAAAAAAACAGTGTTATAGAAAGTATTAAAAAATCTGAGAAAATAGAAATTCCCAAAGAATCCATAGAGAAATCTGCCAAAATTTTAGAACCATATGTCTATGTTCCCCCCCAAAAAAGGGAAAGAGCTAAATATAGAGGAGATATAAGTGATATTGTCCGTGAAATGGACGATTTAGAATGTGATCCAAAACAGATCCACAGCTCCATTGTTTTTTTAAAAAAGAGTTTGTTTGCCAAAGCCTTTGATATTCTCGATCAATACATTGTGCAGGAAAAACTCACCTGTCTTGAAGAGGCATATTTTTTAAAGGCCTATGCCTTTTATGAAAATGTTAAAAAAGATGATTTTGCTCAATTGCTCAAAGCTGAACAATTGTTCCAGGAAGCCCTGGTCTCCTATCCGGGATCAGCTTATGTCCCATATGGATATGGATCCATTGGAATGATTCAAAAGCAGTTGAATAATATATCTGCAGCTTTGGGATATTTTAATATTGTAAAACAGGGATATCTTGAATATTCAGGGCTGCCTGAAATCATGTATCATCTTGCTGATATTTATGACAGCCAGGGTTATCTTGATAAAGCTTTAACGCATTATAAACATGTTTTTGAAGAGACTATTGAAAATGATTATATACCAGATGCCGGCATTGGATATGGCAAAACCCTTTTTAAAAAACGAAGATATCTTGATTCATTAACGATTTTAAATTATGTTATGAAATCAAATCCTAAGAAAGTTTATGACGCCCATGAATTATTGCTTTATATCGGAAATGCTCATTTTGAGATTGGTAATAATAAGCCGGCAAGAATAAATCTTACACGTCTATTAAATTTGTTCCCTGATATTAAAAATCCAGATACTATTTTAAGTAAAATCGGTGATACCTATAGTATGGACAATATAAGTGAAAAAGCAATTAAGATCTATGGACTGGTCATAGAAAAATTTCCTGACTCTAAAGGATATATTTCAAGTTCCATAGGGATTGCAAGATATCTTGAAACAGATGAGAAAAAAATTGAAATATATGAAATGATTAAAAATAAATTTCCTGAAGATAAGTATGCCCGAATTGCCATGATGCGGCTTGCAGAAATTTATCAGAATAATGGAGAACACAATAGATGTATTAAAGAGATTGAGGGTTTATTGTTAACACACCCGCAAGGATTGCGGTACGGAGCTGTGAAACTCATGCAGAGGAGCTATGAAGCGTTGTTTGAAAAAGAGTTGAAATCAGATGAATATACAAAAGTATTAAACAGATATGAACTTGAACACACCAGAATTGATAGAATGGATAGCCGCAGCATTTCTTTAAGTGTCGGACTTGCATATCTACAGGCGAAATTATACGAAGAATCATTTAATCATCTGATTAATGCATACAAACAATATAAAAGATCTTCACGACCTTTTGAACTGCTTTTTGGACTGGGTGTTGCCATGGATGAATCCGGGCGTGATGATGATGCGCTTAAATTGTTCAGTGCATTTTCAAAACAATTTCCAAATAGCAAACACAGAGCAGAAGTGCTGTCGCGGGCAGGAAATATTTATCTTGAAAAAAAGAGATATAAATTAGCCTCTTCAAAGTTTGAACTGGCCTATAAAATTGCAAAAACCCACCTTAAAAAAGGAGAGGTTTTACTTTTACATTCAAATGTATATGAAAAAAAGTCAGATATGAAAACTGCTGCAAAATTTCGAGAGGATGCCATCAAAGAACTTGCTTTGGCATCCGGGGAAAACTATGAGATTTTAGCAAAAGCCCATAGACAATTGGGTCAAACATATACATATCTTAAACAATATATAAAATCAGCAGATTCTTATTTAAAAGCATTAAGTTTTTCCCAGGATAACAAAGAAAAAGCAAATCTTGGATTCCTGGTTGGAGATGCATACCAAAAAGGGAATATTCTTCCAAAAGCCAAAAAAGCCTTTAAACAGGTGGTTGAAGCCTATGATTCAATATGGGCAAGAATGGCTCAGCAGAGACTTAGTACACTTGAATTGGCATCGATGGCTCAAAATTCTTAAATGAGGGTTGCAACAGTCTATTATAACCTGAAGGTCACACGCAAAACTCTAACTTCCCAATTCTTATCCTCTCTGAAATTTTATAAGAAAATATTGTAAAATTGACGGCTGTCGTGTCAAAGGCTTGACAAAATAGGCTCAAGCTATTTTGAATTTTCATCCTTTTTCCGGCAATGTGCGGGAACTTGAAAATATAATTAACAGGGCAATTCTTCTTGCAGATTCAGGTTTGAATGAAAGAGTGTTCTCCTCTGTTTTTTCGGCATAGTAATTGCAAGATATCCATTGTAGTGGTAATAATTTATATGAGTTACTTGA
>JBDLIV010000225.1:0-3941 GCA_039714675.1 Thermodesulfobacteriota bacterium | reverse complement strand
CCGGTACCACTTCCTACACAGATAAATAAATTTACTGTTTTGCGTTCTCCCCATGTTGATAAAAAATCACGGGAACAATTTGAAATCAGAACGCATAAAAGAATGATGGATATTCTTGAACCAACCCAGCAGACAGTTGATGCTTTAATGAAGCTTGATCTTTCGCCGGGTGTGGATGTGGAAATTAAATTATAGGTCAAACGAGAATAAATTATGAGTGCATTACTTGGAAAAAAAATCGGAATGACCAATGTGTTTTCCGCAGATGGAAGACTTATTCCTGTCACAGTTGTTCAGGCAGGTCCTTGTGTTGTTACCCAGGTGAAAACAGAAGATAAAGATGGTTATAATGCTCTTCAACTTGGGTTTGATGAAAAAAAAGTTGAAAAACTTAATAAACCTATTGCAGGACATTTAAAAAAATCAACAGATAAAGGGTTCCGTGTTTTAAAGGAATTTAAAACAGATGATCCTGAAGAAATTGAATCAGGTGTTACCCTTTCAATTGATATGTTTTCTGTTGGAGATAAGGTAAATATATCTGGAATTTCAAAAGGGCGCGGGTTTCAAGGTACAATTAAAAGACACGGTTTCAGCCGTGGTCCGGAAACACATGGTAACAGAAACCACAGAAAACCCGGATCCATAGGAAACAGTGCCTGGCCTGCAAAAGTTATTAAGGGTAAAAAAATGCCAGGGCATATGGGGACAGATAGAGAGACTGTAAAGAACCTTACAATTGTAGATATTAAGCATGAAGATAACCTTCTGCTTGTTAAAGGCCCGGTTCCTGGTTGTAAAACTGGAATTTTGGAAGTGCGTAAAGCAATAAAATAGAGACTGAAATGCGGCTGTGGGTATTGCTTGTATAGCAGTGAGGCATAGTCGATCAAAATTTAAGAGGAAGAATATGGCTGCTGTAGATGTACTAAACAGTTCAGGTGAGAAAGTGTCTGAAACTCAACTGCCTGATCAGATTTTCAACACACCCATTAAAAAAAGTGTTCTTCACCAGGTTGTTCGATCCCAGCTCGCAGCAAAGCGAGAGGGTACTGCTGCGTGTAAGACAAGGGCTATGGTGAAAGGTAGTACAAAAAAACTTTTCAGACAAAAGGGAACTGGTAATGCCAGAGCAGGTTCAGTAAAATCTCCATTAAGAAAGGGAGGCGGTGTTATTTTTGGTCCTTCCCAGAGATCTTTTGCTATCAAGGTGCCCAAAAAAGTAAAAAAACTTGCCTTAAAAATGGCATTAAGTTCAAAGATGGAAGATAGTGCTATCTTTGTAATTGATGATTTTAATCTTAAAGCCATTAAAACCAAAGAACTTGCAAATGTGCTGAACTCTTTGGAACTTTCTGATCTCTTGATTGTTTCAGATACAGATGACAAAAATCTTTTATTGTCATCCAGGAACATACCAGATATCAAAGTTATAAAAACCGAAGGCCTTAATGTATATGATATCTTAAAGTTCAAGAACCTTCTTCTTGTAGAATCAACTATTCAAAATATTCAAGGGAGGTTGAGTTAATATGAGGCAGTATGACATTATTCACGGTCCTGTGGTCACTGAAAAAACAACCCTTCAAAAAGAAGTTGATAATCAGGTGACATTCAAGGTTGATAAAAAAGCCAACCGGGTTGAAATCAAAGATGCTGTTGAGAGAAATTTCAATACCAAAGTAAAGCAGGTTAGAACTGTACAGGTAAAAGGGAAAGTAAAACAGCGCGGCAGAATCATTGGTAAAAAGCAAGATTGGAAAAAAGCCATAGTTACATTGATGCCAGGACAAAAAATTGAGTTTTTTGAAGGTGTTTAAAAAAGAGGTTCATATATGTCAACAATAGTTAAGACAAAACCGACATCTCCAGGAAGACGTTCTCAGGAATACCTTTCTTTTGAAGAGATTACCAAAACTAAACCTGAAAGACGTTTGACCAAAAAGTTAAATAAAAATGCAGGCAGGAATTCTTATGGAAGAATTACTTCAAGGCATAGAGGTGGCGGGGCAAAAAAAAAGTATCGTATTATTGATTTTAAAAGAGATAAAGATGGTATCCCAGCAAAGGTGTCTGCCATTGAGTATGATCCTAACAGGAGTTCAAGAATAGCTCTATTAGTTTATGCTGATGGTGAAAAAAGATATATTCTGGCTCCACGGGATGTAAAAGTCGGTGATATCCTGGAAACAGGAAGTCAGGCTGATATCAAACCTGGTAATTGCACAACCCTTGAAAATATTCCTACTGGTACAAGAATTCATAATATTGAATTAAAACAGAACAAGGGTGGCCAGATTGTCAGAAGCGCTGGTGCTTATGCAAGGCTTATGGCAAAAGAAAATAATTATGCCCAGGTTCTTCTGCCTTCAGGTGAGGTAAGGATGATTCATCTGAAATGCAAGGCAACAATTGGCAGAGTTGGAAATGAGAAACACGCTGATGTTAAAATTGGAAAAGCAGGTAGAACAAGATGGATGGGAAGACGTCCTTCTGTCAGGGGAGTTGCCATGAATCCCGTTGATCATCCAATGGGCGGTGGTGAAGGTAGATCTTCCGGAGGCAGACAGCCATGTACACCCTGGGGTGTGCAGACCAAAGGTAAAAGGACTAGAAAATCTGCCAGAACTGATCAATACATCATTAAAAGAAGATCCAAAAGAAAGAATAAGTAAGTAAAAAAATAAATAGGTGATAAAGATGCCAAGATCATTAAAAAAAGGACCATATATTGCACCGCAGCTTTTAAGAAAAGTATTGGGAGCAAATAAATCCAAAAGCAATAAAGTTATCAAAACCTGGTCGCGCAGATCAACTATATTTCCGGAAATGGTCGGTAATACTCTGGCTGTACATAATGGTAAAAAATTCATACCTGTTTTTGTCTCTGAAAATATGGTTGGACATAAACTTGGTGAATTCTCACCTACAAGAACATTTTGGGGACATGCAGGAGATAAAAGGTCCAAGAAATAATCTCTTGCCTGATTAAAGGATATTGATATGGAAGTTAAAGCAACTACAAGATATACAAGAATTTCACCATTGAAGCTCAGATTGCCAATAGCTCAGGTTAAAGGCAAAAATGCAGAACAGGCATTGACGCTTTTAAAATTTATGCCGCTTAAGGCTGCCGGAATTATTTATAAAACCCTGCAGTCAGCAATATCAAATGCTGAACATAATAATGAACTTGATGTGGATAAATTAATTGTAAAAAATATAATTGTTGATCAGGGCCCTTCAATGAAACGGTTCCGACCAAGAGCCAGGGGAAGAGCATCTAGAATTTTAAAAAGAAGCAGTCATTTAACTATAATTGTTGAAGAAACAGAACAATAGGAGGAGATAAGCTTGGGCCAGAAAGTACACCCCACCAGTTTAAGATTAGGCATTATCAGGACATGGGATTCCAAATGGTATGCAGACAAGGATTATGCCTCTTTTGTTGAAGAAGATTTCAAAGTCAGAAAGTTTTTGAAAAAAAAGCTCTATCATGCCGGTATTTCTAAAATTGAAATTGAACGGTTTTCTAAACAGATTAGACTTAGAGTATTTGCAGCCAGACCCGGTATTATTATTGGGAAAAAAGGTTCAGAGATTGCACTTCTTAAAAAAGAACTTGAGAAAATGCTCAAGCCTGCAGTGATGATAGATATCAAGGAAGTAAGACGTCCGGAAATTGATGCTCAGCTCGTTGCAGAGAATATTGCGCTTCAATTAGAGAGAAGAATCGCTTTTAGACGAGCCATGAAAAGAAGTGTCTCCTCTGCCATGCGGTTTGGAGCAAAAGGAATTAAAATTATTTGTGCAGGGCGCCTTGGTGGAGCTGAAATGGCAAGAACCGAGTGGTATAAGGAAGGACGAATTCCTCTTCATACCCTAAGGGCTGATGTTGATTACGGTTTTATTGAAGCAAACACTACCTATGGAACCATTGG
>JBDLIV010000224.1:0-3946 GCA_039714675.1 Thermodesulfobacteriota bacterium | reverse complement strand
AGATAAAAATATTTTTTTGGCCAATTAATAATAATAATTATCAAATAATAATTATTATTTGATAATACATAAGGAGGTTTATCATGTCTGAAAAGAAAAAATTAACAAATAATGCAGGTGCTCCTGTTGCAGACAATCAAAACGTAATGACAGCTGGTCCGCGAGGGCCTCAACTATTGCAGGATGTCTGGTTTCTGGAAAAACTAGCTCATTTTGACCGTGAGGTGATACCGGAAAGACGAATGCATGCCAAAGGCTCTGGCGCTTATGGTACCTTTACAGTTACCCATGATATTACAAAATATACAAAAGCTAAGATATTTTCTGAGATCGGTAAAACAACAGATATGTTTGTACGCTTTTCAACTGTTGCCGGTGAACGTGGTGCTGCAGATGCAGAGAGGGATATCAGGGGTTTTGCCGTGAAATTTTACACTGAAGAGGGTAATTGGGATCTTGTGGGAAATAATACACCGGTATTTTTTCTTCGCGATCCTTTAAAATTCCCTGACCTTAATCATGCTGTGAAAAGAGATCCAAGAACAAATATGCGCAGTGCATTAAATAACTGGGATTTCTGGACATCTTTACCTGAAGCTCTGCATCAGGTAACCATAGTAATGAGTGATAGAGGCATTCCTTTATCCTATCGCCATATGCATGGTTTTGGCAGCCATACTTTTAGTTTGATTAATTCAGATAATGAAAGGTTTTGGGTTAAGTTCCATTTCCACACCCAGCAGGGGATAAAAAACCTTACTGATCAAGAATCTGAAGCAGCAATTGGTAAATGCAGAGAAACCCACCAGAGAGATTTGTATGAGAGTATTGAAAACAGGGATTTTCCAAAATGGACCATGTTTATCCAGGTCATGCCTGAAAAAGAGGCGGCAAATTGTCCATATCACCCCTTTGATTTAACAAAAGTGTGGTATCATAAAGATTATCCTCTTATTGAAGTGGGTGAGTTTGAATTGAATAAAAATCCAGAGAACTATTTTGCAGAAGTTGAACAGTCTGCATTTAATCCGGCAAGTATAGTACCGGGAATCGGGTTTTCTCCGGATAAGATGCTCCAGGGACGGCTTTTTTCCTATGCTGATGCACAGCGGTATAGACTGGGAGTGAACCATCACCTGATTCCTGTAAATAAACCTAAGTGTCCATTTCACAGTTACCACAGAGATGGCGCCATGAGGGTGGATGATAATCATGGAAGTACACTTGGATATGAACCCAATAGTTTTGGGCAGTGGCAGGAACAGCCTGATTTCAGGGAGCCTCCATTAAACCTTGAAGGTGCTGCAGATCATTGGAACCATCGGGAGGATGACGATTACTACACCCAGCCGGGATTATTATTTAACCTGATGAGTGAAGAACAAAAGAAAATCTTGTTCGAGAACACTGCCCGTTCCCTTGGAGATGCAACAAAAGAGATCCAACTGCGTCATATTGGAAATTGTATGAAAGCAGACCCTGAATATGGAAAAGGAGTGGCACAGGCTCTTGGAATAAGTTATGATGACATAACTTAAACTAACTCATTTGAAGTGTATTTAATTTATAAACAGCCGGGAAGACATTTTTTTATGTTTTCCTGACAAAGCAATGGACAGATGATTTATGATTGCTGTCCACAATAAAAATTTAATATGAAAAATAAGGAGGGATAATGGCAGAAGAAGCTGTGATTGGATGTGCCAGGCCAACAGGTGGCCCTGTAGGAGAAACAGCCCCTGAACAACCCGATGAAAAACAAATCAAAAAAGAGGAGATCAAAAATATGATTAAAGTAGGTAAAAAAGCACCGGATTTTGCTGCCCCGGGTTATCAGAATGGAAAATTTATAAATGCGAAACTATCAGATTATCTTGGGAAATGGGTTGTGTTGTGCTTCTATCCCGGTGATTTTACATTTGTCTGAGCAACGGAAATTTCAGCAGTTGCTGAAAAATATTCTGAGTTTCAGAAATTGGGTGTAGAAGTTTTGTCAATGAGTATTGACAGTGTGTTTGTACATAAAATGTGGGATGACAAAGAGCTTTCCAAAATGGTAGATGGTGGTGTGCCCTTTCCAATGCTTTCTGATGCTGGCGGGAGAGTTGGCCAGGTCTATGGCATCTATGATGAAGATGCCGGGGTGGAAACCAGGGGAAGATTTATTATTGATCCTGACGGCATTGTTCAGGGATATGAAGTGCTGACACCTCCTGTTGGAAGGAATGTGCATGAGAGTTTAAGGCAGATTCAGGCATTCCAGCTCGTAAGGGAATCCAAAGGGTCTGAGGCAACACCTTCCGGCTGGAAACCCGGCAAGATGACACTGAAACCGGGACCCGACCTGGTAGGCAATGTCTGGAAAGAGTGGAAGACTCATATGGCATTTGATTGAAATGTACTCATAGAAAGTATTTTGTAATAGCCTGTTAAGTAGCTTGATTAACAATCAGGCTGCTTTTTTCCTGAATAAATATGAGCCACGTCTTGTTTTTTATTGACCTTTAGTGCCAATATCTGGTTATATTATTGAACTATGGCGGAACAAAATAGAAAAACATACAATGAATACCTTAAAGCCTTAACAGATATAAGCCAGGCAATAACTTCTGATCTTTATATTGAAGATCTGCTAAAATTGATTGTAATGGTTACAGCCAAAGTAACTGGAGTTGAAATTTGTTCTCTATGGATAGTAAATGAAGAGGAAAAACCTCCTAAAATACGCCTAAGGGCAACACAATCCATTGCATCTGAATATTTCAAAGATCGCTCGTTAAATCTTGATGAAGGTGTGGTGGGATATGTTGTAAAAAATAAAAAGCCATTATTGTTAAGAGATGTTCAGCAAAACAGAAGATTTAAAGAAAAAGAGATGGCAAAAAAACTGGGACTTGTATCAATGGTAGGGATTCCTCTTAAAACAAAAGAAAATAATGTCATTGGCGTACTAAACTGCTTTACAAACACTGCCCATGATTTTTCCAGTGCTGAAATCAATCTTTTAACAGTAGTTGCAAACCAGGCTGCTGTTGCTATTCACAACACTGAACTTATGGTAAAAACCAGAGTTATACAAGAAGAACTTGAAGCACGTAAGCTCATAGAGCAAGCAAAAGAAATTTTAATGTATCAGCGTAGTCTTACCGGGGATGAAGCATACAGATGGTTACAAAAACAGAGTATGGATTTACGCAAAACAATCCGTGAAGTATCTGAAGCTATTATCTTGTCAAATCAATTATTTAATAAAAATTCTTGACACGCTTGAGTTTTTATATCTATTCTATTCAAAATTGAATAAATATCAATGCTGATATTGCATTACACTTTTTATCAAAGATAGTTTTGTTAAGCCTTTTTGTACAATGGCGTATAGGAAGATATAAAACAGGAAAATATAAAAAGAAATTATTAAGCATAAAAGATAGACAACAGCGTCTGTTTTATTGTGAAAGCAGACGCTGTTTTGCGTTCTGTGGCGAAAAATTTTATTATTTAGGAGAAAAGAACAATGAGATTTACAAAAAGGAATGATGCTCTTGGCACACAGAACCGTGGAGATGCTTGTGAATCAAGTCTTTGTACATTATGCAGGGCAGATTGCAAAGGGAAATGTGAAACATGGTTATCAAGTATGGTGGGAAGAAAATTATTATACCCGAGAAGCTTTGGTCTGGTTACGGCAGGGGCGAACAATACCACACATGTCGGGGTTTCATATAATGCTCTGAGAATACAGGGTTATGCATATGGTTCTACCGGACTTACCGGAGATATGACAAATGATCCGGATGACTGTATCTTCCCAAATGTCAGCCTTGAAACCGAGTTTGGCAGCAAGGTCAAGACAAAAATTCGAATGCCAATGATGACAGGTGCATTAGGGTCAACTATTATTGCAGAAAAGTACTGGGATTCTTTTGCCATTGGTGGTGCCTTACTC
>JBDLIV010000223.1:0-4007 GCA_039714675.1 Thermodesulfobacteriota bacterium | reverse complement strand
CCCTATGTTAAATATACACCGACCTGGCCCAGAAGTTTTATGCCCCAGAATCAGGAAATGCGTGATCTTGTGGCACGAATGAAATTAATTCCCATCAGGGAAATCATCCAGGGAAAGCGCATTATTTTTTGTGATGATTCTGTTGTCCGGGGTACCCAGCTTAGAGACAATACAGAGATATTGTATGAATACGGTGCAAAAGATGTTCACATGAGAATCGCATGTCCATGCCTGATTCATCCGTGTGAATTTCTCAATTTTTCAACATCCAGGTCAACACTTGATCTGGCAGGTAGAAAAGCCATCTATAAAATTGAAGGCACTGAAGATACAGACCTGACTGATTATGCCATTGATGGCTCAGATAAACATAGAGCCATGATTGAAAAAATCATTGATGAACTCAGCCTGACCAGTCTCAGGTATCAGAAATTAGATGATCTGGTCGCTGCCATTGGTATGCCCAAAGAAAGCTTGTGTACCCATTGCTGGGACGGCTCCAGCTATTTTTAGAGTACAAAGTGGGATCGCCATTGCTATATCTGATCATTGCTGATGTATTGTTATTGTTACATGTATTGGTTGTTGTATTTGTTGTAGCCGGGCTCATTGTTATTTATGCAGGTAGAGCTCTTGCTTGGTCCTTGATAAGAAATCCCTGGTTTCGTTCATTGCATGTCGCAGCAATTGGCATCGTCGCTTTACAGTCGTGGGTTGGTATTATTTGCCCGCTGACAACCTGGGAAATGTCGCTTCGTAATCAAGCAGGTGATACTGTGTATTCTGGTTCATTTATTGCGCATTGGTTAGAATCCTTGTTGTATTATCAAGCACCGGCATGGGTATTTACGGTTGTCTATACCATATTTGGAGCATTGGTTATAGCAAGTTGGTTTTTTGTTCGACCTCGCTCATTTGGGGGTTCCTAAAAAATTTATTGTTAAATTATGCATTTATAAAAATAAACCCTATTTGGATATCAGGAGGGAAAAGATAAATGACAAAGCTCAATAGTGAATTGTCAATAAAACAGATGAAGTTTAGAAACAGGCTTGTTCTGCCACCGATTACAACAAATTATGGATCGCCGGAAGGATGTGTTACTGAAGATATTCTTGCTTTTTATAAAGAGCGGTCAAGGGATATCGGGCTTACCATTGTGGAAGCAACATCTGTTCACCCGGGCGGGTGTATTGTTCCCAATAGCCTTGGGCTGTGGGATGACTCCCAGATTCCGGGGATGGCCGGACTTGTAAAAACCATAAGGGAACAAGGAGCTCTGGCTGTTGTCCAATTAAATCATGCAGGAGCGAGATGTTTTCCGCGTGAAAATATTAGACAGGGACTTTCGCCTTCCGGTGTGGCATTTCGTCCGGATATTGAACCTGTCATCATGGATATGAAAGATATCGAACAATTAGTAAACGATTTTGCCAAAGCCGCTGCCAGGGCTTGCAAAGCAGGGTTTGACGGTGTTGAAATTCATGGGGCTCATCTGTATCTGCTGAGTCAATTTTTATCCCCGTTGACCAACAAGAGGGAAGATCTATATGGTGGTGCTGCTAAAAACAGGGCAACACTGGCGTTGGAGATAGTAAAAAAGGTACGTCAAACTACAGGAGACCAATATCCCATTTTTTTCAGGATTAATGCCGTAGAAAAAATTGACGGGGGGCAGACCTTTCAGGATGCGGTTATCATTGGTAAATTACTGGCCAGTGAAGGCGTGGATATATTTGATGTAAGCTTGATCGCCCATGGAGGCTGGAAAAAAGATGAAGATAAAAATTATCTTGTGGGATCTTCTGCATTAGCTAAAGATAAGCCTTCAGGGGCCAATATTGCTTTTACCGCTGCATTTAAAAAAGAGGTCGGACGTCCGGTGATCGTAGTGGGGAAATTTGGTGTTGGTAATGCTGCGGTTAATGCTGTGGAAAATGAACAGATTGAACTGGTTGCCGTTGGCAGGCAAATGATCTGCGATCCTCGTTCGGCAAAAAAAATACTCAATGGAAATAATGATGAAATTATTCCCTGTGATGAATGCTTAAAATGTTTTGCAACTATTGGAAAGGGTTCTCCCATGGGTTGCAAGGTTAATAAAAATTTACCGTTGTAAGGAATAAGTTGTTTTTTTTAAAACATTTCACGATAAATTTCTCAATATAAGAGTCAGTGTCAGTAAATCAGAATAGAATTTATCAGACAATTAATTCCGGGGACATCATGATACTCGACAGGTCCAACAAGTAAAATGCTGCGGCCGAACCTCAGATTTTCAGTCCTCGGCGACTGCGCCGCCGAGAATAAATGGTTTTAAGTTGCAAGATCTGGTATAGAGAAAATAGGCAACAGGACAACTATCCATAATTTGGAGGTCAAAATGAAAGCTAAATGTTTTTTCCTAATTCTTGTTTTTTTTATTATCAATTACAGCTCTATCGGCTATTCGGCTGAAAACCGGTTAACAATACTTCACACTAACGATCTTCATTCACATTTTTTGGGTTTTTCTCCAAATGGTGACTATAGTCCGCTCATTACAGGAGATGACAAAACGATAGGTGGTTGGGCAAGGATTGCAACGGTTATTAAGTCTGAAAAAAGCAAAAGAGACAATCCTTTTCTGGTTTTGGATGCAGGTGATTTTTTAATGGGATCACTTTTTCATATGGTCAGTCGCGAAGAAGCACTTGAGTTGGAGTTAATGGAAAAAATGGGATACGACCTGACTACACTTGGTAATCATGAATTTGATCTGAAACCTGAGGGATTGGCCAGGATTATTGAATCTGCAGCTGCAAAAGGAAAGATGCCTCAAATTGTAGCATCCAATATTATCTTTGATGAGACTGATGAAAAAGATGACCGATTGGAAAAGCAGTTCAAACAGGGTGTGGTAAAACCATATGTTGTCATGGAAAAGGATGAGCTGAAAATAGGCTTTTTCGGTCTGGTGGGAAAAGATGCTGCAGATGTAGCTCCCTTTGCATCTCCGGTAAAATTTGCTGATCCAATCGAGTCTGCACAAAAAATGGTTAAGCTGCTAAGGGAGCAGGAGCAGGTCGATTTGGTCATTTGCCTTTCACACAGCGGCTTAATGGATGATGAATCAAAATCAGAGGATGTCCAGCTTGCTAAAAATGTATCAGGTATTGATATCATTATCAGTGGACATACTCATACTGTTCTTCCAAAACCAATTATCCAGAATAATACCCTTATTGTCCAGGCTTCAGCATATGGCAAACAGGCTGGCGTGCTTGATATAATAGTAAATTCGAACGGCGTCAAACTTGAGAATTATAAGATTGTATCAATAGACGATACAATTAAAGGAGATGTTGAAATTACCGGGATGATTGACTCAGCTATGCAGGTAGTCAATCAGGAAGTGCTTAACCCATATAATTTAGAATTTGATCAGGTGCTTGTTGAAACTGATTTTGATTTGAGTCTTAAAATAGATGAATCAAATCTTGGCAATCTGCTTACAGACTCACTCAGATGGGCGGTTAACAAGGCAGAATATAATCCCGGCGATCCTATGACCAGAGTGGCTGTTGCCATACAGTCCAATGGAGTAATTCGTGATGATATTATGAAAGGAAGCACAGGATTGGTAAGCGTCAGTGATTTGTTCCGAGTAGTTCCTTTAGGTATTGGATGGGATGGCAGTTTGAGTTATCCACTGGTCTCTTTTTACGTCACAGCTTCTGAATTGAAAAAAGCCTGTGAGATACTGACCACTGTTTATCCAATGAAAAACAGTGATTATTTTCTTCAGTTGTCAGGTCTCAAGATTACTTATAATTTCAACCGGATGTTTTTTGACCGGGTGACAGATATATTAATTGAAGATGAAAATGGAAATTATCAGCCTCTTGACTATTCAGATAACAATAATAGGCTTTATAAAGTTGTAAGTAATATCTATAATGCCACTTTTCTGAAAATAATTGGCAGTTTCACCAACAGCATTCTGACTATCGTTCCCAAGGACAAGG
>JBDLIV010000222.1:0-4037 GCA_039714675.1 Thermodesulfobacteriota bacterium | reverse complement strand
GATGTGGAGCGGGAGACGAGGTTCGAACTCGCGACATTCAGCTTGGAAGGCTGAAGCTCTACCAACTGAGCTACTCCCGCAATGCAAAGAAACTAAAATAGTTAATCACTAATATTAACTATGTAGTAACGATCCATTAACACAACGTTTTTTTAGATCTCCTACACAATACTTATGGTGGTGGGGGGAGGATTTGAACCTCCGAAGGCTGAGCCGTCAGATTTACAGTCTGATCCCTTTGACCACTCGGGAACCCCACCACATTTTTTGGAGCCGATACCCCGAATCGAACGGAGGACATTCTCATTACAAGTGAGATGCTCTGCCAACTGAGCTATATCGGCCCATCAAAATCATCTCTTTGTAACAACCTGTCGACAAAAAGACCGAAGGATAATATCAGAGTAAAACAATATAATCAACTCTTAATTTTAGCAACTTGCATACACCAAGTTTCAATAAGTGAGTTAAAGTTTTAAAAACCCTTAATTGCTCTGAATTATTCCTTTTTTCGTCAAATAAGACCCAATTACATAAAAATGGAAAATTTTAATCCATTTAAGAGATTACAAATTTATTAACTTGTAATCATATATAAACAAAACAAAAAAAACAAGAAGAATTTAGCTGCATGCAAAATAGCTGATGCAGTCTTTGTTGTGGCAAACATCTATATATTCACTTGACAACGCTTTCATAGTTTTATAAATATGTAAGTTATGAAAATTTTAATACAAAATTATTAAGGAGAAAAATGTCTGGATATAAGTTTACTATACTTTTAATATTTGTCTGGATCACAGCCGGTTGCCAGCAGGCATACCACAACACCTCCTCCAATATATTTACAAGAAAACCGGTTAATCCTACTAATGTGCCCCAGGAGACAGATGCGCATGAGAATTCAGGGTCATATAAAGAGAATCAGACTGCCAGTAACCCAGAAAAAGCTGAACCGGGAATCACCACCAGTGTATCCATGGACTTAGAAGAGGAGCCTGTTTTAAAAGATACAACTAAAGGTAACACCTCAATCTCAAATAGTGAACAAGCATCTGAAAAAAAGAATAATGATTCAGACCAGGCAGCCCAGGAAAAAATTGACCAGGCCCTGGAACTTTGCGATCATGCACAGCAGATGTGGGAAAAAGGCAAATTACAAGAAGCGTTGAACAGCCTTGATTCTGCTTATTATTCCATAATAGAGATTGATTCAGAGGTTTATCCTGATTTTAATCAGCAAAAAGAAGACATCCGATTCCTGATATCAAAACGAATTCTTGAAATCTATGCATCCCGCCAGATAGTAGCAAACGGACAGCACAATGAAATACCAATTACTTTAAATAAATATGTAAACAAAGAGATAAAAAGACTTACCGGGCCCGAACGAAAATTCTTTATACAATCCCTTGAACGTTCTCAAAGATACAGACCTTTTATTGTTGCAGAATTAAAAAAAGCCGGTCTCCCCGAAGAGATCTCCTGGCTGCCCTTAATTGAAAGTGGATTTAAAATCAGAGCACTGTCTCCAGCAAGAGCTCTTGGTTTATGGCAGTTTATTCCATCCACTGGATACAAGTTTGGATTAAACCGCAATTATTATATTGATGAACGCCTTGACCCTGAAAAGGCTACCATAGCAGCTATTGCCTATCTAAAAGAACTGCATAAACTTTTTGGTGACTGGACAACAGCCCTTGCAGCATACAATTGCGGCGAATACAGAGTTTTAAGCACCATCAGGAGACAAAAAACAAACTATCTGGACAATTTCTGGGATCTTTTTCAAAGCCTGCCGAGAGAGACTGCCAGATATGTTCCCAGATTTCTGGCAACACTGCATATCATCAATAATCTGGAAAAATACAATATAAAAGTAAGCAAATCATTAGCACCCATTAAATATAAAACATGTGAAATCAAAAAACAGGTAAAGCTGGAAGATATTGCAAAAGCAATTAATGTGAGTTCAAAAATATTAAAAGACTTAAACCCGGAACTCAGATATGCTCTTCTTCCTTCAGAAGCCTATCAATTAAAAATACCTGAGGAAAAAGCACAACTGTTTCTTGCAAAAATCGACGAAATTAAAACAACTTACTCTCCCCCACCAATGTATGTCTATCACCGAGTAAGAAGGGGAGATACACTGTCGGGAATTGCCAGAAAGTATAGAACCTCAATTCGTGCCATATCTAATGTCAACCGTCTTAATAGAAGGCACACTATTATTGCAGGCAAAGTTTTAAAAATTCCCAGCAGAAATCATAATTTAGGAAATCAAGCAGTTGCCTCACATCCGATTGAGCCTGGCAAGACTCTCAAATACAGGGTCAAGCGTGGTGACAGCCTTTGGATTATTGCAAGAAAATTTGGCACCACCACAAAAACCATAATGAGTGTAAATAAACTTAATAACACCACATTAAGTATTGGACAAAAACTTTATATTACATCCAAAGAGCCTGTCAAAATTGCAAAAAATGGTGGGTCAACATACAGTGTCAGATCAGGTGACAGCCCATTCTTAATTGCAAAAAGGCATAATATGAATTTAAATCGATTCCTTGCCTTAAATAATTTAAGTAAACGAAGCACAATTTTTCCAGGCCAAAAATTAATTGTTGAATAGTAACTCACTCAACCACAAAATATAGGGTGATCAATTTGTTCTATAAAGTTTATAATTATCCAATATTTCATGTATTTAATGCAAAAGCTCATTAATCACAACAGGCTTAAATGAAATGCCCTTAATGCCAAAGCTTCCACAGCGGGATTAAAATAATTTCCTGGCGACTTTTCCTGCAAAATCATTGCAGGATGAAATTATAAACTGAATCTTACTCTACCTGAGTCCAGTCTGAAGTATCAAAAATTGCGAAAAAGGTGACAAAAAACGTCAAAAGAGCAACCCTTTCCTGGCACACTCAAAGATTCTTTAACTTGAAAGAGTTTGCCAGACTAATTTGAAGAAAAGAACAGGCAAAAAAATGCAATCCAGTTGTAATTAAATATGGTTCTGACAATAACCAAGCCTCTATCTATGACTAACCGGAATTTGAAAATATCAATTATTTTTTGAAAAGGTATTGATGAAAAAATAATATTTTTTTATCAATTTGCACATTGATTAGACTCGGCATATATTTTGCATCCAAATGCCTTAAATAGAATATTATAAGAAATGCTGTAAGGATGAAATAATGCATAAAAACTCAGGTTTTACACTTATAGAATTGATCATAGTTATTGGTATGATCAGTATATTGAGTGCAATTGCTATTCCCTCTACAATGAAATGGCTGCCTAATTACAGGCTAAAAGCAGAAGCAAGAAATTTGTATTCAAATATGCAAAAGGCAAAATTAGAAGCTGTAAAAAGAAAACAGGATGTATTAATCTCTTTTGTTGCCGGAACTTATGATCCAGCCGGTCAGATAGGAAGTTATCAGGTTTTTGTACATAATGATGCTGATAATGATGGAGCTTATAGCGGAGGAGGAGAAATAGGGCAGATTTTGATTCAGAAAAATATGCCTAAGAATGTGACTCTTTATTTTAATAATTTTATTGTCGATACCATTGCCAATACCGCAGGTTATAATCCTCGAGGTTTGCCTGCAGGCACTTGGGGAAAAGTCAGGTTGCGTAATAATAAATCAAGATATTATCAGCTGGAAATGTCACCTGCAGGAGCTGTAAAAATTAGCCAAAACATTGATGGTAATTTTCCTTAATGACTTGCTTTAATAAAAGAGTAAAGTGGAATTAAAAATGAATAATGATACATCAAAACAAAATGGTTTCACATTAATAGAAATATTGATCGCAATTGCCATCACCGGGATTGTTTCAACAGTTCTTATGACATCATTTCAATCCCAGCAAAAAAGCTATGTGATCCAGGAAGGTGTTGCTGCAATGCAGCAGAATTTGAGAGCTGGAATTGAAATTATGAAACAGGAAATCAGAATGGCCGGATATGATCGGCAAAACATCGGGGGAATGGGAATCTTAGATATAAGCCCCCG
>JBDLIV010000221.1:0-4048 GCA_039714675.1 Thermodesulfobacteriota bacterium | reverse complement strand
AAAACAATCGAATTGGAATTACAATATCAAAAAAAGTAGGAAATGCAGTAGAGCGTAACAGGATAAAAAGAGTTATCAGAGAATATTTCAGACATAATAAAGAAAAAACTTCAGAACCAATAGATATAAATATCATTGCACGCAAAGGTCTGACTACGCTATCTAACCAGGGAATTCTTGTAAGGCTTGATAAACTTTTTTCAAAAATAGCAGTGACAAAAATATGAAAAAGCTATTATTAATACCTATTAAATTTTATCAATATTTTATTTCACCTTTAACAGGACAAAATTGTCGTTATTACCCGACCTGTTCGGCATATGCTGTTGAGGCCCTTGAAAAACACGGGAGCCTTAAAGGTACAACTCTTGCCGTTAAAAGAATCTTGCGTTGTCATCCATTCCATGCAGGAGGTTTTGATCCGGTTCCATAATTTATCCTGATGCCATACTGTTTTCCCCATATCAGCATGCTTTCATAAAATAGATAATTTTATAAAAGTATGATTAGGAGAGAAAATGGATGAACAAAAACGATTATTACTAGCGGTAGTGCTTTCTGTGGTAGTTCTTGTGGGCTACCAGACATTTTTTGTAAAGCCGCCACCAGAAAATAGTCAACCACAGCAAATTCAGAATCAACAGGACCAGAATCAGAATCAGCAACAGGTTCAGCAGGAAGCTTCAAATATTTCTGACTATAAAGCGCCTGTTGCAAAGCCTAAGCCTGTTGAAAGCCCTGAGAGCAAGTTTAGAACCATATCTGTATCAACACCTTTGTATAATATTGCTATTTCAGAGTATGGCGCTGCTGTTAGAAAGTTTGAACTTAAAAAATATAAGGAAACAAACGAGTCTGACTCTCCATTAAAGCACCTGGTATCTAAAGATCTTACCTCTGGGACATTAACTTTGGATCTTGAAAGGCAGTCTGTCCCGGAGTTAAAAAGTGCAGTTTACGCTGCAAATATTAACACAGATAAAACTGTTGTTTCTCAGGGCAGTAAAAGCATTGAATTTGTTTTTACAACTCAAAGAGGCCTGGTAATAAAAAAGATTTATACCTTTAAGGCAGATTCATACATGATTGACTGTGATGTTGTCTTTCAGAATGGTTCTGATATGTCCTTGAATGATTCCATTGTAATCTCCACTCCTGGTATTTATGATGATGAAGTTAAAAAAAGATCCAGATTTGCATTTGAAGGACCTGTAGTTTTTATTGATGATGAATATACTGCCATTAAGCCCAAAGACATAGAAGAGAAGAATACCTACAGTGGTAAAATTGGTTGGTCAGGGTTTATGGAACGCTATTTTATGATTGCAGTCCTTCCAAAACCGTCCAGTGACGGGGTAGTAAATCTTGATACAAAATTAAAACTCTCCTACGCAAACGATCTTGTGGAGAGTGATTTGATACAAAAAATGGATAGGCTGGATCCTGGTAAGCAGGCAAGTTATCCTTTTGTTTTTTATATGGGTCCCAAGAGCTTGAAAGTCTTGGGTACTTATGACAACAGCTTTAAAAATGCTGTCAATTTCGGATTCTTTAATATTCTTGCAAAGCCGCTTTTAATCACAATGAATTACATCTATAACGTGATTCCAAATTATGGCGTGGCTATTATTCTTTTGACAGTGTTGATTAAACTTATTTTCTGGCCCCTTGGAACCAAAAGTTACAAGTCCATGAACAAAATGAAAAAAGTTCAGCCTCTGATGACCGAAATTAGAGCAAAATATAAAGATGATAAACAGAGAATGAATAAGGAGGTTATGGGACTTTATAAAACATATAAAGTCAACCCTGCAAGCGGCTGCCTGCCCATGCTGGTTCAGATGCCTATTTTCTTTGCTCTTTACAGGATGCTTTACCAGGCTATTGAGCTGCGCCATGCTCCATTTATAGGATGGATAACAGATTTGTCTGCTCCAGACAGACTGTTTGAGTTTGGTTTTTCAATTCCAATGATGCAGGCTCCATATGGCCTGCCCATGTTAACTCTTATAATGGGTGCATCCTTTTTGCTGCAGCAGAAAATGACTCCGGCCACAGGAGATCCAATGCAGGCCAAGATGATGATGTTAATGCCCATATTCATGACTGTATTATTTATTAATTTCCCTGCAGGACTGGTTTTGTATATGTTTATAAACAACATAATATCCATGGGACAGCAGTATTATATTCAAAAGAAATTTGCTTAAAGCAGGAGGAGATATGACACAAACTAAAGAATTTTCAGGAAAAGATATAGATGGTGCCATTAAAAATGCATGCTCCACACTGGATCTTACCAAAGATGATTTAAAATATGATGTGATTTCAGAAGGAACTTCAGGAATCTTTGGAATTGTTGGAAGAAAAGATGCGAGAATTAAAGTTGATCTCCCAATTGATAATAGAGATGATTCAGCAGCTGTTCAGGCAGAAGGAGTCAAATCAATTGTTGATGAGGCCTTTGGAAAAGAGACAAGGGTTAAATCTACTGAAACACCCGACAACGAGGTGGTTGATGTAACAGAAGAATCTATAAAGCTTGGTACAGAGGCATTACAGAAAATGGCTGATCTTATAACTGATGATGCCACTGTAAGCCATGAGACTCAAAATGATAGATTAACTTTAAGCATTGAAGGCGGAAATGCGGGTATTTTGATTGGCCGTAAAGGTCAAACTCTGGATGCAATGCAGTTTTTAACCGATAAAATAATAAACAGAAAAAGTGATGCCAGGGTCAGGGTCAGAGTGGATATTGAAGGATATATGGAAACCCGGAAAGCCAACCTTGAACACTTGGCTTATAAAATGGCAGACAAGGCTAAAAAGACAGGACGTCCTGCAACCATCAACCAGATGAGTGCACAGGACAGGCGTATTGTACATCTGGCATTAAAGGATGATAATAAAGTAAGAACCCAGAGCATGGGTGATGGATATTATAGAAGACTTGTCATTTTTCCCAAAAAGAAAAATTCCTTTAAGGGGAAAAAACGGTCTAAAAGATAAAAAGTATTATGAATGATACAATTGCCGCAATAGCAACTCCCTTTGGAAATGGCGGTATAGGTGTCATACGAATTTCCGGGGACAAAGCATTTGATATTGCTTTAAAGCTTTTTTCAACAAAAAAATTAAAACCTGAACATTGTCCTGCCTTAGAATCTCACAGAGTCTATCACGGATATATTTTTGATTTAAAAACTAAAGATGTGATAGACGAGGTTTTACTAATCCCCATGCAGGGGCCCTCCTCTTATACTGCCCAGGATGTTATTGAAATCCAGGCCCATGCTGGAACCATTGTATTGCGAACTATTTTAGATGCAATACTCTCCTGCGGAGCAAGACTTTCTGAACCGGGTGAGTTTACAAAAAGAGCTTTTTTAAATGGTAGAATTGATCTGACCCAGGCAGAGGCTGTAGCAGATATAATCAATGCAAAATCTCTGAATGTCCTGAAATTTGCTGCATCCCAGAATCTTGGAGTATTGAAAAATCAGATTAACGATTTAAGAGATCAGTTAATTCATCTATTGTCTCTCATTGAAGTCAATATCGATTTCCCTGAAGATGTTGAATATTTTGAATCTTCCCAGAAAGAGATTGAATTAATAGATGATATCATTGAAAAATGTCAAAAATTTATTAAACAGCATGATGATGCCTGTTTTTTAAAAGATGGGATCAGGATTACCATCTGCGGTGCACCCAATGTGGGAAAATCAAGCCTCATGAACAGGCTGCTTGAACAGGACAGGTCCATTGTAACTGCTGTCCCCGGGACAACCAGAGACCCGGTTGAAGAAGGGCTTAATATTGACGGCATTCCCTTTGTGATTGCAGATACGGCAGGAATCCACCAGACCGATGACCTTGTGGAGATTATTGGTATAGAAAAGGCCAAAGACCATATCAGCACATCAGATCTGGTGTTATACATGAAAGAGCCTGGAACTAAGTTCTCCAACAAGGAATTTGAAAAAATAGTATCTCCTGAAAACCAGGCATATACAAAAGCTATTTTTGTAATTAATAAAATTGA
>JBDLIV010000220.1:0-4054 GCA_039714675.1 Thermodesulfobacteriota bacterium | reverse complement strand
CTGGCTTCCTCATCTTTCACCCATTTTTCTGTGCCAAATTTCCGCCTGTAGGGAACTGAACGTAAAATAACCTTTTTACCCACTGCCATTGGAAAATTGTCAATATATTCACAGGGGAATTCGTCGCATTCATGGCAGCCGGAATATCCTTTTTTTATGGTGCAGTCCCTGATTTCACATTGATTGCAATGCATAAACAGATCATCGGACAGGCATCCCCGGCAGTGAATATCTTTGGCTGAAAGCTGGTCACTATTTGGAAGAGTGCCTTTGCCGGAAACACTTCCCTTATAGAGGCCTGCCAGCCTTTCCTTAAATTTTTCATTATTATCACGATGGGCAATATAAATTGCGCATACACCGCAGTAAAGTCCGCATGGAGAGATAAATTCCGGATTGGTTTTCATTTTTTGCTCCTCTTTTTTTATTTATGGTTTTAATTATCTGTTTCTAAAAGTAGGTTTGCCACACCAGTCTGGCAATTGTTAAGAATACAACAATTAAAAAGACCGGACGGATAAATCTTACCCCATTTTTTATGGCAAGGCTTGAGCCTGCCCTGGCACCTATTATCTGGCCTGCTGCCATGCAGAGGCCGACAGAATACAAAACATTATTGCCAATAATAAAAACAGACAGGGCAACAATATTACTGGTAAAATTCATAATTCTTGTTATGCCGGATGCCTTTCGCATATCAAGGCCCAAAAAGATCAAAATAGCTGCTGTCCAGAAAGAGCCTGTGCCTGGACCGAAAAAACCATCATAAAACCCTAAGCCAAGCCCGAAGATAAGATAAAATAGATGAACCGGCATTTTGGAACGTCCGGTTCCGGTATCCAGGTTTTTTGTAAACAGGGTGTAGAAAAAAACAAGGAGCAAAAGCACGGGAACCAGGTGTGTGATAAATCCTGCCTTTATCTGCTGGATAGCCCATGCACCAAGGACAGCTCCTGTCAGGGTAAAACAAATCCCTGAAAAATTTTCGTCAATTTTCACCACCCCTTTTTTTATATAATTATAGGATGCTGAAAAGGTGCCAAAACTGCCCTGAAGTTTATTTGTCCCAAGTGCAGCCTGGGGAGGAAGGCCGACACTGAATAGCACAGGAAGAGCGATCAGACCTCCGCCGCCTGCGATAGAATCCACAAACCCGGCACATAAACCTGTTGCAAAAAGCAGGACATATATTTGAAAGCTTAAGTCAACAGGCATTTATTAAAATCCTTATTAAAAATTATTTTTGCTCTATCTGTTCCTGCATTTTGTCGTTGAATCGTTTAACATGATCCATGATAATTGAGGATGCTGTTTTTGCATCATTGATTTTCAGGGCAGCGATAATTTTTTTAAAGTCTGTGAGATTTTCAAGGGCTCTTTTTTTATTCATGGAGAGGTGTTCTGCATAGTATTGGTGGATATTATCATGAATGCTTTTCTGCACAAACTGGAATATTGGGTTGCGGGTCATCATACCGATATGGGTGTGCATTTTTTCATCAATTTTAAGGAAATTTTCCCACTCACTGTTGTTATAAAAAGCCTTTGCTTCATTAAACAGAGCTTCAAGTTCCAGGATATCATCTTTTGCAGCATGTTCCGCAGCAAGCTCCATTATACTGCCTTCAATTTTAATTCGAAATTCTGAAATATGCTCAAGACTTACCTCGCCTGAACGAATCAACAGAGCCAGGGATTCAACAATAGGTTCTGTGTCAATGCGTTTGACAATAGCACCCCCTGCTACACCAAGCTTGATATCGATTAATCCTTTTTGTTCAAGAACCCGTAAAGCTTCTCTCAGAGTGCCCCGGCTGGTGTTGAACATATCCTTTAATGCCCGTTCCGGCGGAAGTTTTGAGCCTGGTTCAAGTTTGCGGCTGAGGATGGCATCCTGTATCTGTTTAACCACATCCTGGAATACTCTGTTCTGTTTTGCTTTTTTAAACATTATTTAAACTGCTCTGCCCCGGAAAAATTTCTATATAAATTAAAATGTGTTAAGACATCTATATCATCTTCTGTCAATTCGCAAGTCACAATTCTTGTTAATAATTCTCCAAGACCAGGCCCTATCATATAGCCCTGGCCGCACATACCAATGGCATTGATAAAATTGGGAAACTCTTTAGTCTCTCCCACAATGGGGAATCCGTCAGGGGTCATGGGGTATTGTCCCCGCCAGGTTCTTCTTACTTTAAGATTGGCAAGTTTTGGGAAAAGAGTCACCATTCTTTTTGCAACCTGGGGAAGAAATATGGATGTGGATTCACTCTCATTGCCTTTCATAAGATGCTGGGGAGTGAGGCAGAAAATCACCTGGCCTTCATTGTTCTGGTAAAAATAGAAATTGGCTGAGTCCTGGGTTGCGGGATCTTTTAATGGCCTTAGATCAACAATCATGGGGCCAAAAAATCTTTGAACCGGTTCTGTAATGGCACCTTCATGGCTGTCCGGCTCAACTGGAAAGTCAAGATTGATCAATCTGCCGATACTTTTTGCATAATTGCCTGCAGCATTAATAACTTTATGAGCACAATATTCATTTTTGTCTGTTTTGATAGTTATCTCTTTATCATTTGCAATTGTAATGGCTTTAACTTTTTCCCGAAATTTGTATTGAGCACCATACTCAAGGCTTTTAAAATAGAAGGCGTTAATGGCAAGCAGCGGAGATGCACTGCCGTCTTTTGGTGAAAAGGTGGAGCCCTTGAGATTCTCCCTGTTTATTCCTGGAACAATTTCGCAATACTCTTCAGGCGAAAGCCAGTTAATATCCAGGTTAAAAGATTTTTGAATTTTCATTAAATCTTTTAACTTCTCTGCATCCTCACTGGTATAGGCAGGGAAACTGTAACCATTCTGCATCCAGCCAATATCATGGCCATGGACCTCTTTCCAGGTGGAAAATATCTCTATGCTTCTCAGGGCAGTTAATGTTTTGCCCTTATTTGAATGGGTTGCCCTGATCCCGCCAATGGCTTTTTTATTCTGACCCTGTCCCACAGAAGCAAGGGAGTCAATTACAAGAACTTTAAGCTTGTTTTTAGCCATGGAGAGTGCAGCAGGCACACCAACAGATCCTGCACCGATAATTATTACATCATAAGTTTTCACTGTTGACCTCCAAAGGCAAACCTCCACTGGCAAATTTTCCAAGGGGGACTTCAACAAATAAAGGCCGCCGCACATTGTTGACAACATCTTTTTGAGAAATTTTTTCAGCATTGAAAATCTGTTTCATCAGGTTTTCACAGGTTTTATACCCGCAGGGTCCCATACCAGCCCTTGAAACAGCCTTGATCTGATTCATATCTGTCATGCCCTGCTGGACAAGATATCTGATCTGACCTGCTGTAACTCTCTCACAAAGACAGACAATTTCATCATCCTGAATGTGGTCAACGGGAATTTTTGCAGTGATCTGTTTTGTAACTTTTTTTTTCTGTATTGTAAAAGCAACCACTTTTTCGGCTATGCTTTTGGGTACTTTTGTTCTTACAATCCAGGTTTTATCACTATGTTTTGTTGCTCTTGCACTAAGAACCCTGGAAACACCCAATTGGTTTCCATCTATATCTGTCAAGGTTATGTCATTATTTTTTTTAATCTCAATATTTGAAACTTCATAGGGCAGAAAAAGGGTTGGATGCTCTTGGCTTTTGCGGTAATCAACAAGGGTTATGGCAAGTCCAGGACAGATTGTCAGACACTTGAGGCACCCTTTGCAAATACCTTTAAATTCAGGCAGACCTTTAATGGGGTCGCCCAGCATTTGAATGGAATTTTCAGGGCAGACAGTGCTGCAGGGGTTGCAGGGGATCTCCTGCCTGCAGTGAATCACAGGAAAGATCCCCTCTTCACTATCTGATGCTTCAACCTTTTTCTCAGGATCAATTATAACAGGGCCGGGAGGAGATTTTAAAATTTCAGCCTTTTCATACCAGGCTTTGGGAATATCTTTTGTCTCAGGTTTAAAGTGCTGCACAACTTTTAATCCTGTGATTTTGCCATTGAACATAGCTGAAGAGGCTTCGGCGATTTCGTAAGCATC
>JBDLIV010000219.1:0-4057 GCA_039714675.1 Thermodesulfobacteriota bacterium | reverse complement strand
CAGGAAAATAGATGCCAAAGGCTTCATGAATATATCAAGCTCCTTAATGCTTGAAACCGGTATGCCTGAAATCGGTTTGAAATATGGGATGATTTTTGATTACAAAAACAATAATTATTTTGATTTAAAGCTTGAAACCGCAAAAATAGCTGAGTTTGAGATTGCATATAAATCGAACCTTGCCATGGTTAAAAATCCAAAATTGACTGCCCATTTCCAGGGTGTGCCCAAAAAAGCTAAAGGGAATATTGTTTTTAACTTGAAAAATACCAGCATTAAAAACCAAAAAGACAATATTGTTTTTACTGATTTAAAATTAACTTCAAACATTGTTGCTGGTTTAAATAAAAAAGAGAGCAAAATATCTTCAAAGTTTATACTGGATACAAACAATATCAAGCTTCATTCAGGTTTGGTGGACTCTTCATTTCCCAATGCAAATATTTCAGGAGAGTGTTTTCTGGACAAAAGCAATTCACCCTTATGTTCCATGACTTTAAAAGCAAGCAGTGGTAAAGCAGAAGCATCAAAATTTAAAACAAAAGCTTTGGGTATTGATATTGAAGTGCCGGTTTCTTATCCAGAACCTGTTAAAAAACAATATGGGAAATATTCAATCTCTTCAATTTTATATGATAAAAAATATAATTTTAGTACAAAAGGTAAAATACTTCAGACAAACTCAAAAGAGTTTAATATCAATGGGGATATCAATTTAAAGCAGCTTCCTGGCATAAAAACTCGATTTGATTCAATAATAGGGTTTGAAAAAGATCTTGGGATGTCTGTTGAGTTTCAGACAAATTCTTTTAAATTGAGTGAGTCAGACATTAAAAAACTGACCTTTACAAAAATTCCAGCATCTGAATTTGAAGTGACACTTTTTGCAAAAGGCAGTGCTGAGTATATTGACCATAACCTTAAAAGCAGAATGCTTTTAACTGTTAATGACGGGAAGTTTTTTATGCTGGATAATAACTTAACCGCAGAAGGGATTAACAGTGTTATTGAATTTAATGACCTTTTATCATTGGAAACTGTTCCAGGTCAGGTTTTAACAATTAATTCAATTGAAAAAGATAAAATAAAAATAGATGATGCCAGGGTTAGATTCAGCATGGAACAGGGGAAATCTCTTCTTGTGGAAAATATAAAATTCAAATGGTGCAATGGTATTGTCTCAACTGAAGCTATACGCTTCCCCCAAAAAAACAGTGAATACTCTTTAACCTTGTATTGTGACAGGTTGGAATTAACTCAGCTTTTAAAACAGATGGGAGCATTCAATGCTGAAGGTATGGGAACAATGAATGGCAGGATCCCCGTGGTTTTTTCCAATGGCAATATATCTTTTGATAACGGATTTTTATTTTCGACACCGGGGAAAGGTGGAAAAATCATGATTGAAAACAGTGACAGGATTACAACTGGTATCCCAATGGACAGTCCGCAATTTTCTCAGCTTGATCTGGCACAGGAAGCATTAAAGGATTTTAATTATAAATGGGCAAAATTAAAATTTCATACACAGGAGGATACACTTTTTGTGGATATGGAACTTGATGGAGAGCCTTCAAAAATATTACCCTTTGAGTATTCAAAAGAGTCTGGCGGATTTGTCAGAGTGGATGCCTCAAGTCCTGGATCACATTTCCAGGGAATAAAACTTGACGTAAATTTAAAACTTCCCTTTAATGAAGTTATAAAATCTGGTAATAAATTAAAATCAATTTTTAATTAGCGCCTGAAACCCATGTTTGAGTGAAAAGTTGCCCATATGTTAGGCGCAATAAATTTTAAAACCGGAGTGTACTGTAGTACATGAGGCCAATTTTAAAATTTGGCAAAATTTTGAAGCAACGAAGCAGATGGGTGAGTTTTCGTTCAAACATTAATTAGAAAGGAGCGTGTATGATAAGAAATCTAAGTTTCACAGCATTGTTCTTTATCGTTTTTATTTTTACAGGATGTCAGTCAAGCCATGAAGTAGAAGTAAAGCCTGTGGAAATCAAACCGATTCACATAACCATTGATGTAAATATAAGAGTTGAAAAAGCTCTTGATGACTTTTTTGATGACCTTGAAGCTGCTGAAGATGAAATAAAAGAGTAGGAGGAAAGATGAATATACGTAGTATTGTTAAATTATATGTTTTGATTATTATCACTCTTCTGGTTTCATTCCAATTTGCCTTTGCCGGTGGAATTAAAGAGAGAATGAAACTCAGACTGCCTGCCATTGCTGAATTAAAAACAAAAGGTATTATTGGGGAGAATAACAGAGGGTATCTTGGATTTGTTAGTGGGTCCAGGGCAAAAGAAGATTTAATTGCAGAGGAAAACAAAGATAGAAAAAAAGTTTATACCTATTTTGCCAAACAGCAGAACACTACGCTTGATGTTGTTGAGAAGGTTCAAGGCAAGCGAAAGGCAGACAGGGTACATCCAGGTGAGTTTTTCCAGAAACCAGATGGCACCTGGGTAAAAAAATAAGTGCTAATGTCCCGAGTTTGTCATTGACAGATCAAGCTTTAAAAGGTAATTAGCAATGAACTTCAGACAGAAGTCTGAACTTCAAAATATAGATTTATACATAGTACTTTAAACCACGAAGGTTGAAATGTCGGTAAAGAAATATCGATACCTTTGTGGTTTTTTATTTTTAAGGAAGGTTGAAATGAAATACTTTAAATTGAGTGTTATGGTAGTTATTACTATCTTTGTTTTTAGTGGTCTATCTTTGGCACATTTTGGAATGGTGATCCCATCTGATAACATGGTAATGCAGGATGATAAAAAGAGAATTGAGATTCATCTCTCTTTTTCCCACCCCTTTGAAATGGCAGGAATGCCCCTTGAAAAACCCAATAAATTTTTTGCAGTTAAAAATGGTGTGAAATCCAATTTAAATAAGAAATTAGAAAAAATTAAAATAATGGGTAATAGAGCCTGGAAAGCAGAATATGACGTTAAAAGACCGGGAGCATATACTTTTATTATGGAGCCTGTGCCCTATTGGGAGCCTGCTGAAGATTGTTATATTATCCATTATACAAAAACTGTGATCGCAGCATTTGGTGATGATGAAGGATGGGACAGTGAGGTTGGGCTTAAAACAGAAATTGTGCCTCTCACCAAACCCTTTGGTCTCTATTCCGGCAATATATTCCAGGGTATTGTAAAACTTGATGGAAAAGCAGTACCTTTTGCACAGGTTGAAGTGGAATATTATAATAAAGATAAAAAAGCCATTGCTCCCACTGATTATATGATAACCCAGACCATCAAAGCTGATAAAAACGGAGTTTTTTCCTATGCTGCACCTGCTGCAGGGTGGTGGGGATTTGCAGCTTTAAACACATCAGACAGAAAAATAATGCATGAAACCCTTGAAAAAGATATAGAGCTTGGTGCTGTTTTGTGGGTGAAATTTGAAAATTGGCAGGAAAAATAGATGCATATTTCAGAAGGCGTTCTTTCAGGGCAGGTTTTAAGTGCAGGGGCTGTAATTGCTGCTGCCGGAACCGGCATAGGTTTAAAAAAAATTGATTATGACAAAATAGTGCATGTGGCAATTTTAGCCTCTGCTTTTTTTGTGGCATCATTGATTCATATAAATATAGGGCCTGCCAGTGTGCATCTGATTTTAAATGGAATTCTAGGGTTGCTGCTTGGATTTGCAGCAATCCCGGCAATTTTAACGGCATTGCTTTTGCAGTCAGTTTTTTTTCAATATGGAGGTCTGACTGCATTGGGCGTGAATGTTGTTATTATGGCCTTCCCGGCAGTGCTTGTACATTATCTTTTTCTGCCGTTTCTTGGTAAATCATCAAAACTTAACTTTACAGCAGGATTTATGTCAGGTCTTTTTTCCATATTGTTATCCTCTCTATTATTGGGAGCTGCTCTCTGGTTTACTGATAAAAATTTTTTTGAGACAAGTTTTGCCATTATTATAACTTATATTCCTGTGATGATAATTGAAGGAGTTGTAACAGGTTTTTGTGTTACATTTCTTTTAAAAGTCTATCCTGAAATTATTCCGAAAAAATTATGAA
>JBDLIV010000218.1:0-4060 GCA_039714675.1 Thermodesulfobacteriota bacterium | reverse complement strand
GACAGCAAGTTTCGGTAGCCCGGCCGTCCTAGCTTAGTAAGCTTTAGACCCGTGGCTTTGCGTCCCCGCCTTTCAACGAGTTTGCCCATTCGATCTTTATTTTTTCAATCAGTTTACTGCCCATAAATCTATTTGTCAACAATAATTTTTATTTTTTTTTTAGTATGAGCTTTTATCACTACTAATTGTGCTTTGCCATTTGTGTTTAACATCTTTTATTTATTGAATATTCTCACTACTGTTCAAAATTAATTATAATTATAATTTTCGAGCTTGAAAGCCCTATAAATAGTTTAAAAACGTTATATTCAAAATTCAGATTGCTATTTTTTATGCTACCATAGCAGGTCCCTTTTAATGGCAAGGATGCTATCATCAATCCCTGAAGCAAATCAACGAGGCGGAACCACTTGAAGTCTGAAATTGTGTTGGATACCAATCATATTTTGAATTCTTTGGAGGGCAAAATTTTCTAATTTTTTGAGAAAATGCTACACTGGATTGTCATATTTTTGAGCCAATTGCACGAAGCCCTTTTTCAGGGGCTTTTCAATAGCTTTTTTTAAAACACCGCCTAAAAAGAAAAAAGGCAGTTTAGGTTCAAAATCAATGGTATAAATAAGCCTGGTTTTTCCATGTTCACTTAAGAATTCCATCCGGCCTTTATGATTTTTAATCGGGCTTCCTTTGCTGACTACATACTCCATAACATTATTGGGATCAAACGTGATAACCGATTCCTCAAATGCAGGCAAAGGGAAAACATTCACTTTTCTGACAGAGCCTTTACCATTTTTATTCTCATTATTACTGTCAACAACTCTCCTGATCTTTGTCTTTATAATTCTCCCAAAAGATTCATGATCTGTTAAAAGATTAAATATATTTCCAACAGGAGCGTTAAATATCTGTATTATTTCAATATGTTGCATAGTCATCTTTTAATTCTCCCAAATAAAATTAAAAGATACCATCTTCATATTTTTTTTGGTAGTTATATTTATCAATATCATATCAGGCAATAAAGGAGCTCAAATGCGCAAACACAATGGCAAACAACTATATGGAATTAAAAAAATCATCACAACACTGCAAATGGGCATGAACAAGGAATTGAAAAAATTATCCATAAAACAAAAACTTGCAATGAATTATGTATCAAAGGAAAGCAAACTTACCCAAATAGGCAGTAAAATATACACGAATACATTTACCCCCTATTTTCCTTCTTTGGCATATGATCGTTTCTTAAAAGGTATAGTTTCAATAACTTCCGGGAATCCTTTGCCTGTTGTAACAAATTTTGCAATAACGCCTAAGTGCCCTTGCAACTGCTGGCATTGCTCTTTTTCTGATCGTTCTAAAAATAATGTTTTATCACTTGAGCAGCTTAAAAAAACTATTTCCGATGTTCAGGATATGGGCTCAAGTGTGATAGGGCTTACAGGAGGAGAACCTCTGTTACGAAATGATCTTGAAGACATAATCGCATCAATTGATAAAAGATCAATGCCCATTATGTTTACTACCGGATATAAACTCACCAGACAAAGGGTAAAAAAACTTAAAAAAGCAGGTTTGGAGATACCAGTTATCAGCCTTGATCATTATAAATCTGAAATACACGATAAAGGCCGCAGAAAAGAAGGGATATTTGAGTATGCCTTAAATGCTATAAAATTATTTCAGGATGAAGGTTTTTATGTGGCAGTTTCCTTTGTGCCCGATAAGCCCCTTGTCACAGATAAAAAAGAAATATTCAAAGTAATAGAATTTTTCAAAAATATCGGAATTAATGATATGAGGCTTACATCACCTATATTGAGCGGAAAGCTTATCCGTAAACCAGAAGAAAAATTATCAGATGAAAATATAAAAACAATTTTTGAAATTCAAAAAAAATGTACAAAAACAAAAGGATATCCTGGTGTTTTTGCCTATGATTTTTTTGAAAGTGAAAAATATTACGGGTGCGGAGCCGGATTTAATTATATGTTTATAGACTCACAGGGGAATGTATGTCCCTGCGATTTTACAATGCTTTCTTTTGGCAATATTCTTGAAAGGCCGATTAATGAGATTTGGGAAGAAACAAGTAGACATTTTTGTGTTCCAGGGCCGGAATGTTATGCCAATATCAGTAATGATGTGATTTTTTTGAAAAAAACAAAAGAATGGCCTTTAAAAAAACAATCCACGCTTGAAGTTTTAAACGAATGTCCTTCTTATAATATTCAAAGGCTGCCTGAATTTTATAAAAGAATGAGATTTTTTAAATAAAATGAATAATGTGTTAAAAAAAGTAAAATTAGATTGCAAAATTTTGAAAATAAAACGAGCGTTAACACAAAAAAAACAGATCTGCTTCTGATCCAAGCCACTTACTTAAGTGTAACAGATTCAGTATACCTATTACTGATACAGATAAAATTATGGGGGAGTTTAATTTTCTTCTGGAACCACTTGCTATCTCTTCTATAAACCTCAATAATATTGGTCTCGGTCAGTGGAATAAAAGCATCTTTAGATTTTTTTTTAAATAGACCAAAAAATACCCCTGTAATATCATAAAACGAATTAGCCACTTGGGTAGTAATAACATTGATGATTTGGGCGTTTTCATCTGTTTGTTCCTTGTAAACTGAGGCCCTTTTTTTTTCCATTTTATCGCCAACTTCTTTTTTATCATCGTAAAAATAAATAATCTCAGAACGTTTAATCTGTATTGTATCAAAATTTTTATAAACAGCTTTATTATCTACAAACAACCTGACATCATACATTAAAATGGTATCATCATAACATTTTATACTGGGATCTTTCCAATATATATGTGAACTATTAAATAAATCGGTTGTCCTGAAAGTATCATTTGGAATGTCAATGAGACCTGAATATTTTTTCCCTAGTGAAGTTATAATTGCCACTTTTCTTTGTGTTGATGTCATACTATTTACCTTTTAAAAAAATATAAAGAATACACAATTATTACCAAAAAAATATTGTAAAGACAACGTTTCTATTTTGGAAAGTATCATTTTAATCCTGCCCCGAAAAATTAAATTCCAGTGTTCACCGCTTGATTTCATAACCCCTCATGTTTTGCATTGATGCCTAACGATTGAGTTCGCCTGCATTTTGGAGCAACAACAGAAACATGTCAGGTGGAACGATTTGCTATATTTTTAACTTTTAATGGTTTTATTTAATTTTTGGTAATTTTAAGATCATATTTTCACCAATAACCATATTATCACTATGTCCAGCTATTTTCTTATCTTTTGTTATAAAATGTATATGCATACTCGTTGTATGATGCGTAAAAATTCCAGTATGGTGCAGAGAGAAAAAACCAAGCATTATAACAGGTGTGTTGTTCATAGTATGATAAATTCCAGATTGAACATGTTTTTTATGAGAATGAATTTTATCATCTGCATTCCAATTTATCACATGCCAATCATTTGATTTTATTATACCTTCAATTATAAAAGGAAATGCCTTTTCTATGTTCAACCCATGTATTTCAGCAATTTTCTTTAAGTATTTTTCAAATTCCACTCTTGATGAAATATTATTTGGTATTTTAAATTCTACCCATTCAGGAACTTGGGAATAAACTAAAATAGAGGCATTTTTATTATAAGTATGATCAAATTGCATTTCATTATTTGCATCAACATATGTAGTCATATTGGAACTATTAAATATTTGGACCTCACCTTTTAGATAGCCTACAGCACCTAATGCGTATAAATTTTCTTTACTTTTTAAACTATCAAGTTCAATTTTAGGCGTTAAATCACCTTTTTTCATTGCATTTTTCAATGCTCCTGCATATTTAACCTCTTGATTCCATATTGACAGCACAGAACGACTTGAACTCTTATTCGCTTTGATTCCACAGGCTGAAAACAAGGATAAACCAACCACCATAGCAATAATTAAATAAATAATACGCATATGTAAATTCTCCTTTTTCTGATTGGTTTTTTATATTATACTAAATTGATATAGTATGCTATAAGAAATAGTGTTTTAAGATAAATAAGCTTCAAAA
>JBDLIV010000217.1:0-4063 GCA_039714675.1 Thermodesulfobacteriota bacterium | reverse complement strand
CGCAGAAAAAAACCAATACCCCACAGAACAGTAACCTTCTGTTCTTCTATCATTTTAATTGCTTCTATGGATCTTTTGATCAAACCAAAACCACCATCATAGCCGCCACCATACGCAGAAATCAATTTCGCACCAATAGCCTGGCTGCCATAAATTACGCTTAAGGAACCTTGATGTGATACTGACGTTAGCGGGAACAGGTTTATAATAGTGTCCTTCGAGCTAATACCTACTATTTCGACAGTACGTTTTAATTGTGAAATTCGAGCATAATGATCGTAAGATGTGTCATAAAATGGAGTGGGCGCTGATGTCGATCCTGTTGTGAAAATGACTTCCCATAAAGTCTTTTCTTCACGGGTGGCCCATGAAATTTTGTTCATATCTAATTGGAAGGCATCTGGTTGATCAATCCAATCTTCCTTATATGTTAACGGAAGTTTGGTCAAATCATTAAGACTTTTGATATCACTTCTAACAAGATTCATTTTATTATATGATTTCATATAGTAAGGGTGTGCTTTGAAAACAATGTCCATTTGGTGTGCAAACCGTTCTTCCTGAACCATACGAAGGTCTTCAATTGCAGTAACTTTTTTTCTTTTTTCCTCCATCGTTTTCTCCTGCCTATTTTTCAAATTCAGTCTATTATTTTGTGTAGTATTAATGATCAAGTTCCTCATTCCCGGCATCCCGGCGATTCCATCACCCGAATTTTTGAAAATTAATAAGATGTTGGCCAGTTGTGCATAAGGTGCTTACCAACACCACCCGTCCGATAGTTATAATGAGACTCAAGCATATTGATCAGCCATTCACGCGTTTTAGATGGCTCGATAATATCATTTATGTTAAAAATTCCGGCAGCTCCCCATGGCTCAGTATCCAGATCCATAATTTTCATCTTCTCTTTAAATTTCTCAGGATCATCTTCTTTTTTAAGATTATAAACAACATTGACGCCGGTCTCTGCGTCCATAAAACTGATCTCTGCGGTCGGCCAGGCGACAATGGTATCCGAATGACGTCCGCCTCCCATATTGAGGTAAGCCTGACCATAAGTTTTGCGGATGAGGATGGTGAGTTTTGGGACGGTAGCTAGGGTTAATGCGTTCATGAAGTTTATAATTTTGCCGGTAATCTTTTTCCGTTCACCTACCTTTCCAATCAAAAAACCCGGAGTATCTACGAGCATTATGATTGGAATATTGAAAGAATCACATAGAACTATAAAACTGGTGATTTTCTCACAAGCTTCTGCAGTTAGTGCTCCTGCAGCAAACATAGTGTTATTTCCTATAATACCCACAGTCTGGCCATCTATCCTGGCCAAGGTTGTCACGGCTGATTTGCCAAAATTCTCCTTAAGTTCAAATAGCTCACTCCCATCTACGATACACTTCATTATGTTCCGCATGTCATATGCCCGTTTTCTGCTCTCAGGCAGATAATCAAGGATTTTATTCATTTCTGCACCGGAGCCTTCAGGCACTTCTACCACGGGAGGGGGCTCAGTTGCATTTGAGGGGAGATAGGAAAGAAATTTTTTTGCAATATCCATACATTCCTCATCTGACTCAGCAACCTTATCTATCAGGCCTGTGATCTCGTCGTGAACGCGCCATCCACCCAGTTCCTCTTCAGAAGTCTCCTCGCCAGTGGCGAAAGTCATTACCTTGCCGCTGGACACGGCCATAACAGCGCCCTTTTTCATAACCGTAAAATCCGACATAGAGCTAAACCATGTAGGACTACCGAAACATGGACCAAGAAGACAAGAAACCCAAGGCGAATGCCTCACGCGCTGGTACTGGGTCGGATTCTGTGCATAGGCCACCATGTTACGGGCACCCATATAATCTGGCATCCGAGCTCCGCCTGCTTCACTTAAAAAAAACAATGGGATGCCGCGTTCATCAGTAATACGCTTGAGATAGCCGATTTTTTTTCCGTTTATCACACCGCTTGAGGCTCCTTTAACAGTCAGATCATTACTAGCCACTCCAACTATTCTTTCATCAATTTTGCCGAAGCCTGCTATCTTTCCATCACATGGCGCCTTTTCGCCCACATCTCGTAGTTTGGAGTGAGCAAACATGCCAATCTCCTGCCATGTGTCTTCATCCACCAGATAATCTACTCGCTCTCGAGCATTTAGCTTACCTTCTGCCTTATATGCATCTAATTTCTTTTGGCCACCCATTTTGAGGATAGTTTCACGTTTGGAGTGGAATTTCTTCATCAGTTCGTCTTTCATTTTAAATCCTCCCTATCTAGTAGTAACTTAGCAGTTTGTTATAATCTTTGTTTTGTAAAAGGTATCAAATGGTGTGATAAATATTTCCGGTCATCAACATTTTTAAATATCCTTTTTTGTAAACTAAATTGTATACATTTATGTAATAAATATTGTATATAAAAATGATTGTCAAGCTTTTTTTAAATTTTAATAATATAAAATATACATTCATTGAGTCCAGGAGGACTGGAACACTAAGATTCAATACCAGAGCTTTTCAGCGATACGCGAAGTATCAAAAACATAAAAATTTAAAACTGTAATGATTTAAGAAATGAGAAAAATGAACGGGCTATTCTTTGCCCTTTTAGAAGGAAAAAATTTATCCCTTGTCAGAGGTTGATCCAAAACCTGTGTTTTGAATCAAAATTTAAACAATTTATTAAAAAACCCATTTTTTATATCTTTTTAAATCCTTTAATGCGCTGTGCAGATTATTTCTCTTCATACTTTCAGCCATATCAGGATCCCCTTTCATAATGGCATTAAGGACCTCTCGGTGCTCAATAATTCCCTTTTCAATACGCCCAGGAAGAATGATAACCCTTCGCTGAACAATCCTGATTTTTGCATAAATAGAATTAATAAGTGCCGACAATTCTTTGCTTTGAGCAGAGGACACTATTCGCTTACGAAATTCAGTAACCAATGACAAGTATTCTTCAAACTGCTTGTTTTGCACGATCTTATCTCCAGGAGCGCCAAATTTTTTTTCAAGATCCTTCCAGTCTTTGGCAGTGGTGTTTTGGGCTGCCTTACGAGCAGCTAAACCTTCAATAACTTCTCGTATCTCAAAAATTTCAAAAAGGGAGCCGGGATCAATTTTACAAACAACAGTTCCCTTATTAGGTACTTTTTTTACAAGTCCTTGAGCCTCCAATTGACTAAGAATCTCCCTTATCACAGGGCGGCTCACTCCAAATTCACTTGAAAGTTCCTGTTCAATCAATTTAACGCCTGGAGAAATATATCCATCAGAAATGCGTTCACTTAACTCTATAAAAATTTCCCTGCGGCTATTTTTCTTTTTTTTTCCCATAATCACTTGATAATTCCCAATTTAATATTTTAAAAAATTTACATTTACACTATTTCTATATCACTTTTCAAGAATAACATTATTGTATACAATAATGATTATCAAGTTTTTTAAATTAAACCTGATCCTACCCAAAAAAATTGGATACAAGGTTACGCTAGTGGAAAAATTTTTGAGTAGAACAAAATTAGCCTTATGACTATCATTGTGGGGTCTAAAAATTTAGTTCGGCCCCCTGATTTCATCTTCTATTAGTCGCTTTCCTGGTCAACCCAAAAGTTACAACTATTTGCATACAGGCTAATCCCCTGAAGCGGTTACAATTCTCAGTTCTTCATTATAAGCATATTGATCCAGTTTGAGAATTCACATTGCCTGATGTTTCTGTCTAACACATCATCATCAATCACAAGCTGCCATCTAAGATCTTTTCTGTCAGGCTGATCTGCCAGTTTCTTCATGCGCTCAACCATATCATCCAGAGCTTTCTGGTCCTTATAAAACCCTATTTCAATAAGTTTTTCAGCACGTGCAATAATAAGACATGCCATTTCCCTCAAATTGTATTCCGGGTGGTACTGGGTGGACCAGAATGTTCCCTTTTTGTGATTAACACAAAGTGCCTGAACCTCTGTAAATTCATTTCCGGCAAGAACAACCCCTCCTTTTGGTACTTTGGTGGTAATGTCATCATGACTGATAAATGCTTCAAAAACATCTGGTTT
>JBDLIV010000216.1:0-4086 GCA_039714675.1 Thermodesulfobacteriota bacterium | reverse complement strand
GGGCGCTGGGCATTTATAATAACAATGGGAGTTTCAGTCATTCCAGCAAGACCAAGCCCTTCAACCATGAGACAAAATCCCCCGCCAGAAGTTGATGTCATGGAACGTACACCTGCAAATGATGCGCCAATTGCCATATTGACTGCTGCGATTTCATCTTCAGCCTGCTCAATAACCATGGGCATTTGGTCACTATATTTCACAAGATTTGAAATAATGGGAGTACCCGGACTCATGGGATAAAAAGGAAAAAACCTGCAATCTGCTGCCAATGCACCCAGGGCTGCTGCTTTTGCCCCGGTCATAACCATATTTTGATGTTTCACCGGATTAAAATCTAAAGAGAGAGAAAAATTAATTTTTTTACCAATATCATATCCGCTTTTCCCGGCTTTCAGGTTCAAGTCCAGCATTGCTTGCCCCCTGCTCACGAATTGCTCTTTGAGCACATGTTCCAGATCTTTGAAAGCCGCGCCCATAATAGCAAGGACAACACCTGCTGCAACAGTATTGGAAGCAATTTTTCCTCCTGCCTGTTCAGCAAGAAACTCCAACGGTATATTATAAATATTTGATTTCTCTTTTCTCTTTTCAGAGCTGTTGAAAAGGATAATTCCCCGGGAAGAGACTGTACCTTTATGATATTCATGGGTTTTTTCATCAAGGGCCACAAGAATATCAGGCTTGAGGCATGGAGCAGTTAAGAGTTGAGTGCTGATTCTCAATAGATGGAAACTATGACCTCCCCTGATACGGGATTCAAAATCATCCACAGAAAATATGAACAGACCAGCATTATGGCACACCCTGGCAAGCAGTGCACCAATTGTCTGGATTCCCTGGCCAGCCTCACCTCCGATCAATATTGTGATTTCTTTATGCATGTTTGACTCTCTGTTTATTTAAGTTTGATCAAAGAATCTTAAAAATACTATACAGCAAAATTCAGGCCAAACCAATCATAATTTTTTCCAATAGAGATCACTTGGACTAATTATGGAAAAATATCTTCAGAACCTGAATAATAAACCTTTTTTTAAGGAGAAGAATTGTATTTAAACCTTGCAAATATGGCATGAAATGTGCAAGATTTATATTTTTCCACTGATGTTACAAAAGGAGATATACATGGTTCAGAATATGACAACTTTATATGCTTTGAGTACATGCAGCCACTGCAAATCAACGAAAAGGCTTCTTTCCAAATGCAATGTTGAATATAATTATATTGAAGTGGATGATCTTGAAGGAGATGAACGAAAAGCCATCCTTGCTGATATTAAAGAACTAAATCCCAGGTGCTCCTTTCCCACCATAAAAATTAATGATATAGTAATTGTCGGATATAAAGAAAATAAAATCAAGGAGGCTCTTGAAATTCAAGATGACACAGATGAAAACTGAACAATTATATCAGGCATTAAAAAAGTCCCAGGAAGCAAAAAACATCTATTTTAACAAAGATAAAGACCTGGTGTTTGAACTTCTTGAATCCCTTCTTTTAAACAAGGAGAGATATGGCTATATGGCATGCCCCTGCAGGCTTGCTTGTGGAGATAGAGAAAAGGATAAAGATATTATATGCCCCTGCGACTACAGGCAGGCAGATCTTGAGGAATTTGGAGCCTGTTTTTGCGGCCTTTATATCTCCCTTGCACTGCACAACAGTGAAATTGAATCAGAATATATTCCTGAAAGAAGACCCCCTGAAAAAATATTTTAATTTTTAAGGAGATAATCATGGATGAATGTGTATTATCAGTTATGGATACCGGCCTTCGCGGTATAGATGTGGCAAGTTCAAAAATATGTGATGTTAAAGGAAAAGAGGGCAAACTGATTTACAGAGGTTTTTTAATTGAAGACCTTGCCCAAAATGCCGGTTTTGAAGAGGTATGCTTTCTTTTACTATATGAAAGACTTCCCAAAAAAGAGGAGCTGGAAGATTTTACTCAAAGTCTTAAACAAAAAAGAGGGATTCCTGAAAATATATTCTCGTTTCTTAAAATACTTCCCTCTGATATGAATCCCATGGATGTCCTGCAGATGGCTGCTCCAATGTTAATCCAGAATGACCCCGATGCAGATAAAGAAAAAATTGAAAGCACTCTGTACAGTGCTGAAAATCTTATTGCCGGAATGGCAACAATTACAGCTGCATGGGACAGGATCAGAAACAATAAAAAACCAGTAGAACCTGATAATAAGTTAAACCATGCTGCAAATTTTCTTTATATGCTTACAGGAGAAGCACCTGATGGTGAAACAGCACGTTTTTTTGACACAAGCCTTGTACTCCATGCAGAACACTCTTTTAATGCTTCAACATTTACAGCAAGACAGGTAGCATCAACAAAGGCACATATATATGCTTCCATATCAGCAGCCATAGGATCTTTGTCAGGTGCACTTCATGGCGGTGCAAATGTAAGAGTCATGAAAATGTTAAAAGAGATTGGCTCTGTTGATAAAATTGATAATTATATCAACAATATACTAACTTCAGGCGGTCTTATCATGGGACTTGGACATGCTGTTTACCAGACAGATGATCCAAGGGCCATTATCCTTGCTCCCATGAGCAAAAGAATGGGAGAGATTGCAGATCAACCATTGTGGTATGAGCTATCAAGGGCACTTGAAAAAAAAGGAAAAGCAGCCTTTAAAGCAAAAAAAGAGAGAGAAATATTTTGCAATGTGGATTTTTACAGCGCATCACTCTTTTATGCAATGGGCATTGCTACAGATCTTTTTTCTCCTCTGTTTGCCATTTCAAGGGTAAGCGGATGGGCAGCCCATGTTATTGAAGAACAATTTGCCATGGCAGCTGCAAAGCCTACCCTTTACAGGCCTGGAGCAACATATGTAGGAGACTATTGCGGACCTGATGAGTGTCTGTTTACTGATATAGATGATCGCTGACCCATCTGACTGTTTTGATAAAACAAGGAGACTGATGAATGAAAGTCTGGCAATGCACTGTTTGCAAATATATTCATAGAGGAGATACCCCTCCTGATAAATGTCCTATCTGCCATGCAGGGGCAAATAAATTCAAGGAGATTGATGAAGCTTCCATACCGGAGAAAAGACCAAAAAGAAAACAGCAAAAGCCTCAAACAGATAAAGCTTCCTTTGTGGTTCAAGATAAAACCAGAACCATGGATGAGAGTAATTTTGAAAAAATAAAATCCCTTATGGTCAAGCACCATGCCCATCCGGTTATAGTACACACACCTAACGGCCTTCTTCCTGTTGCAGTTATACTATGGCTGCTGGCATGGATTTTTGATTCAGGGCTTCTGGCAAAAGCTGCTTTTATTAATCAAATTTTTGTTATTATCTCCCTTCCTCTTGTGATTTTTACAGGAGTTACTGAATGGCAACAAAAATATAACAGAGCCATGACAACAATTTTTAAAATAAAAATCATGGCTGCCATATTGACAAGCATTGCATGTTTAACCACTACCATATGGTTCTTCATTGACCCTGAGATTCTTTTATCATCCTGGGCCTGGAGTTTTATGTTTATAAATATTGTTATGCTGGCAGCTGCCGGCATTGCAGGACATATTGGAGGCAAACTGGTTTTTAAAGATTGACCAGCTATGACTGAGACATGATAACAATTACCCACAATTGTTATTTTATAAATTTATTTTTTATATATTAAAAAGGATTGTTCATGGAGAATATCATTGAATTCAATAAAGACGGCTCATTAATGGTGCCTGACACACCTATTATACCCTTTATAGCAGGAGACGGCACAGGACCTGATATCTGGAATGCTACACGGCTTGTTTTAGATCAAGCTGTTAACACAGCTTACAAAGGTGATAAAAAAATACTATTCAAAGAGATTCCAGCTGGAGAGGATTCCTTTAAAAAAACAGGTGAATGGCTGCCCAAAGAGACGTTGGAACAGATACAAAAATATAAAGTGGCAATCAAAGGCCCTTTAACAACTCCGGTTGGACATGGTATGAGAAGCCTGAATGTTGCCATCCGCCAGGAACTTGATCTTTATGCCTGTATCCGCCCTGCAAAATATATTCAGGGTGTTCCCTCTCCATGCAGCGA
>JBDLIV010000215.1:0-4104 GCA_039714675.1 Thermodesulfobacteriota bacterium | reverse complement strand
AGATCAAGACCGAGTTGTAAACCCATGGATGGTGCTGTACTTACAATGGTTCCACACCATTTTATATGAGCCTCAAGATGAATATGTCCACATAAAATACGCTCTATGTTGGAATAACCTGATATAATATCACCAAGTCGCTTTGCACCTGTAAATCCATCCATGTCTGTTTCTATAACACCGCACTTTACTGGCGGGTGATGCATAAATATGATTGTTGGTTGTTTTGATTTTTCAGCAAGCCTGTCACCAAGCCATTGAGCACTTACATCATCTATTTTCCCTCCAGGTGCGCCAGGAATAGTGCTGTCCATACCGATCAAACGGATTTCATAATCTTCAATCACATAATTGATGGAACTCTGATGTTCCACTGGACAATGAACCCTGCCAAATACTGAAAAAAGAGTAGCTCTGTCATCATGGTTGCCGGGTATTACATAAAAAGGATAGTGTAATTTTTTTAAAATGGCTACTGCGTGTTCAGCCTCTTCTAAAAGGCCATCAAAGGTTATGTCCCCGGTAACCAGCACAAGATCAGGTTCAGGTTTCAACCTGTTTATATGATTGACGCATAGAGCAAGATTTTCAGCTGTGGGCGCAATATCATATGCTTTTTTTCCATATCCTGGTATGTGGCTGTCACTTATGTGTGCAATTAGCATAAGATTTGCTCAACCTGTCAATATTGTTTTTACTCTTTATTCCTGCTTATCACAAAGTTAACCATGGCAGATAGAGTTATAAATGATACAATCATAAATGACACGGCATTAAGCACTGGTGTTGAGCTGAATTTTATCCTGGAGTATAAATCAACCGGCAGGGTCGGGTCTGAACCAACCAGGAAAATAGTGGTATTAAAATTTGAAAAACTGATCAAAAATGCCACAACAAAAGCCCCGATAATAGCGGGTCGTAAAAACGGGATTGTGATAAGCCAAATTACTTCAAGCCTTGTGGCCCTTAAACTCAATCCTGCCTCTTCAAGCACAGGATCAAATTTTTTAAGACGGGCACCAACTAAAAGCATAACAAAAGTTGAACAAAAGGAGAACTGCCCGATAACGACCAGCCAGAAGCTTGGTCCAAGAAATTCAAAACTTATTCCAAAGGTCTCTTCGAGGTAAATTCCAGAGTTAGTAGCGCTCAGCAGGATTGATATTCCCAAGACCACACCGGGAATAACCAAAGGTGCCAGAGCCAGAAAATAGAGCAGTCCCTTTAGTCTGAAATTTTCCTGTTCAAACAGAAGGGCAGCAATGGTACCCACTATTGTAGAAAAGAAAGCAACAAGAAAACCTGTTTTCAAACTTGTCCAGACACTTAAGAGTAAATCCGGGTCTTTAAAGAGCCCAAGCCGGTCATTGGTATTGGCAAAAAACCAGTCAAGGGAAAATCCTTTCCAGGGAAGTGCTATAAAATTTGAATCGTTAAAAGCCAGTACGCAAATTGTGATAAGAGGCATTACAAGAAAAATATAGAACAAAATTATATAGATGAGATATCCTGTTCTATACAGTGGTGATCGTGGCAGTGTACGTATCATGATCCAACCCTCTCAAGTTTCTGTCCTGTTAATTTAAGCGCTATCCATACAATAGTTGAAGAGAGCAGCAGTAGCAGGAACCCGAATGCAGCTCCCTCATTCCAGTTAAAGGAGGACAAGAATTTATTGTATATCTGTTCTGTAAACCACAGCGAACTTTTACCACCCAGAATATTTGGAGCCACATAGTCTCCAATGACCAGCATAAAGACAATAATACCGCCCGATACAATACCGGGTGTTGTATATGGGATTATAATCTGGCGAAAAATTGTCCATTTTGAAGCGCCAAGATCACTTGCAGCCTCAATTAAAGAGTCATCCAGACTGTCCAGTGCCGACATCATGGGAACAATCATAAACAGCATTGACATATACAATAAACCTATGGTCATGCTGAAATTGGTGAACAGCATCTCAATGGGCGAATTAATAACTCCAATTTTCATAAGAAAATTATTGATCACGCCATTATCTCTAAGTAAAATCATCCATCCGTAAACAGTTACAAGTTCACCTATCCATATGGGAATGAGAAGCAGCAGTGTCATAAAACCGCTATATTTTTTCCCTATTACTTTGGTCAGATAAAATGCAACAGGAAAGGTAACCACAAATGCAAGGAATGTAACAAAGATAGAGTATAACGCAGTTTTTACAAAGGTGAGCCAATAGATCTTGTCTTTAAAAAATGTCAGGTAGTTGTTCATGGAAAAGATCATATTTCCTTCATCGGTTTCCAGCCGAAATGACCTGAACATCATATCCAGATGGGGAGTTACGATCAAAACCACCAGCCATAACAGGACTGGTATTAATAAAAGATAAAATGTGCTGCTTCTGTTTTTCATTGCTCTAATTCCGATAACATTTTAAATCGTCACGATGGATCCCTGCCTGTATATCATCACCCTCCTGCAAATCTTCAAACTGGGCATTTTGCGGCAGGGAAATCAGCACTTCATCCTGGCTCTGTTTTATTGTGGCAGATATTTTAGTATTGGATCCGTCAAATAAAATATTTTTAACTCTCATATTTATCAGTTCAATATCATCAAGATCTTCTGTGGGATTGAGGATAAATGCTTCAGGGCGCATAAAAAGTTTTCTGGGCTGAAAATCAAGACCCGGCTTGTTTAATTTGCAGCCATGCTTTGTTGTTAATACACCATCAACATAATCTGCTACATCAAACTCATTACTCTCTCCCACAAAACCAGCGACAAAAGATGTTTCAGGATTTCTATAGAGATTTTTCGGTGTATCAATCTGTTCAAATCGGCCTTCATTCATTACAGCAACTCTATCACTCATTACCAAAGCTTCTGACTGGTCATGGGTAATATAGATAAATGTTGTTCCAATCTCTTTTTGCAGCACTTTAAGTTCAACCTTCATATGTTCACGAAGTTTTCTGTCCAATGCGCCAAGGGGTTCGTCCAGCAAAAGGATAGATGGCTGCAAAACAAGGGATCTTGCAATTGCTACACGCTGACGCTGCCCGCCTGAAAGCTCAGTTACCTTTTGTTTTTCAAATCCTGTCAAGTCTACACGCTCAAGCATTTCTGCAACTCGGGTATTCACCTCATTTTTGGGAAGACGTTGTCTTTGCAGACCAAATGCAACATTTTTCTCAACATTCATCATGGGAAAAAGTGCAAGGCTTTGAAAAACAATATTGACCGGTCGCTTTTCAGGAGGGATTCCTTCCATGGACTCACCACGAATGAGTAGTTCTCCTTTAGTTACCTCTTCAAAACCTGAAATCATGCGTAAAAGTGTTGTTTTTCCACAGCCAGATCCACCCAGGATTGAGAAAAAGCCTCCATCTTCCACATTAAAACTAACAGAATCAACGGCTTTGAAATCGCCAAATTTTTTTGTAACATTTTTAATTTCTAAGACATAACTCATACTGATCCTAAGGAACTATTGGTTGTTGAATAAAGGCAATATAGAAAAAAATGCCTGAGACAAAGGTAAAAAAACTTCATCATTGATTGAGCAACTCTGAATTATAATTCATCCAGAGTTGCTCAAACACTTCAATGCATCTATTTTGCTGCTTTAATCCTATCGAGAACTTTTGCCTCAATTTTTTCAAAACCTGCTGGTACAGGTGGATGCCATTTTATGTTATCAAGATCTTTTTGCGGAAAAGAGCGGCTGAAATTCCCCTTGATTTCATCGTTGAGAAATTCAAGTGCGCCGGCAGAAGCTGTGCCATAGCCCTCTTTATTAGTAAAATAGGCAGCATTTTTAGGTTCCATCATAAAATTTATCCATTTGTATGCAGCATCAAGATTTTCAGATTTTGCAGGAAGTGCAAATGTATCAATCCAGCCAAGTGCTCCGCTTTTAGGTGCTATAAAATCAATATCAGGATTGGTTTTGTGCAGGGTCCAGCCTTTTCCATCCCAGCCGGAGATAACATTTGCATCACCACTTTTGATTATTGCAACCTGGGTATCACCACTTGTCCAGTAATTTTTAACAAGTTTCTTTCCCGCTATAAGTGTTGCTTCAACTTTCATCATCAAGGCTCTATAAGCATC
>JBDLIV010000214.1:0-4107 GCA_039714675.1 Thermodesulfobacteriota bacterium | reverse complement strand
GACGGTATGATAAAAGAGGCAATCAAACCATATTCAATATTTGCTCAAGAATTCGATCTTCTTCTTGATGAGCCAATGGGAAAATATACATCCTTTAAAATTGGCGGCACAGCTGATCTTCTTGCTTTGCCGAAAGATAAAATTCAATTAAAGAATTTAATTAAAAAAGCCCGGGAGCTTGATATCCCGGTTACTTTTTTCGGAGGAGGGACTAATCTTCTGATTTCAGACAGAGGCATAAGGGGTCTTGTAGTTATTACAAAACAATTAAAATCCAAAATAGAACTAATTGAGACTGATTCTGAAACAGATACAATTATTGCCGGTGCTGGAGAACGTTTATCAAAAATCTGCCGGTTTGCCGCAAATAACAGTCTTACAGGGATTGAATTTGCTGCCGGGATACCTGGAACAGTCGGGGGAGCCATTATAATGAACGCTGGAACAAAATCCGGCGAGATGTCAACAATTATTAAATCCATTGAAGTATTGAACCAGGATACTTTTGAGATGGAAACTATTGGAAAAAAGCTTTTAAATTTTTCTTATCGACACCTTAATTTGTCTGGAATTATAGTTTCAGCTGAAATCACATTGAAAAAGGGGAATCAAGAACAGATAGAACAGATTTTTAAACATAATTTAAATAAAAAGAATGCAAGTCAGCCAGTCTCTTTTGCAAGTGCTGGATGTTTTTTCAAAAACCCTGCTGTTGGCAAATCAGCAGGAGAACTTATTGACAAAGCCGGACTAAAAGGGATGAGCGTCAATGATGCAGCAGTCTCGGAAAAACATGGCAATTTCATTGTAAATAGAGGGAATGCAACCTGCCAGGATATTCTTTTATTAAAACAGCAGATCCAAAAAATAGTGTTTGAAAAATTTAATATTAAACTTGAAACCGAAGTGAGGATTGAAGGTGAATAAAAAAATCAAACAAAACAGGTATAAGCCTAAAGCAGGGGAAAAAAGGAGAGCCAAGGGGCAATCAATAAGCAGTGCTGAGGTTGTTGATTCTTGCCTTAAATGCATAATGATAGTTGTCTCTATTACTGTTTTAAGCCTTGCATCCATATTTACATACGATTTTATTACCCAGACTGATTTTTTAAATATTAAAACCATAGAGATTTCAGGCATAAAACAGACTTCTAAAAATGAAATTCTTAAGCTTGCAGGTATAGAATATAATAAAAATATTTTTCAAATCAATTTATCTGCTGCAAAAAAACTCATTGTTTCCCATCCCTGGATTGAATCTGCTGATATTAAAAGGAGTTTACCACGCAAGCTTATTATATCCATTATTGAACAAAAACCTTTGGCAGTTGTTAAAATTGACAACCTGGCAAATATTTTAATCAATACCAGGGGTAAACCTTTTAAAGAATACAATCATAGGAAAGACAGCATCAACAATTTACCTGTTATAACCGGAGTAGACCTTCAAAAATCAAATCACAAATATACGTTTAACAGCACTTTGTTCGACTCTGTCATGGAATTTTTTAAAACTGATAATTCAAACAGTGTAAAATTAATAGAAGCAGATAAAAATTCCGGTATCAGTATTGAAGCCAGTGATATCTACAATAAGCCTTCTTTAAATAATAAAGAGACAGTTCAAATAAAATTGGGATTCAGCAAATTTAAAGCAAAACTGAATAAAGCAGTAAAAATAAGTGAGTATATTGATAAAAACTTTCCTGAAAGAACAATCAGCACAATGGACCTTTTTAATATTGAAAAAGTATTTATCAAGACAAAACCCGACAGGTTGTTTCAAATAGATGATTTTAAAAAGGGGGCTTAATTTGCAGGGAAATGAAAAAATAATTGTGGGTCTGGATATCGGCACAACAAAAATTTGTGCCATTGTAGGAGAGATGCTTGAAGATGAGATCAATGTCATTGGTGTGGGCTCTCATTCATCCACCGGACTTCGCAAAGGCTCAGTTGTTAATATTGAATCAACTGTGGATTCAATAAAAAAGGCTGTTGAAGAAGCAGAGCTCATGGCTGGATGTGACATTTCGTCTGTCTATGTCGGCATTGCAGGCAATCATATCAAAGGGCTGAATTCCCATGGAATTATTGCTATAAAAGGCCGTGAAATTACTGAAATGGATGTTGATCGTGTAATTGATGCTGCAAAAGCTGTTGCTATTCCAACTGACAGGGAGATTCTTCACGTCATACCCCAGGAATTTATTGTTGATGATATGAAATCCATCCAAAACCCGGTTGGTATGACAGCCATACGTCTTGAAGCCAAAATCCATATTATCACAGGTGCTGTATCCTCGGCCAGGAATATTGTGAAATGCTGCAACAAAGCAGGTCTTGAAGTTTGTGATATTGCCCTTGAATCCCTGGCCTCGGGAGAAGCTGTTCTTACAAGGGAAGAAAAAGAGTTGGGGTGTGTAATCGCTGACATGGGAGGCGGTACTACTGATCTTGCACTTTTTAAAGATAACAATCTGAAATTTATTCATGAACTCACCCTTGGAGGCAACAATCTGACAAATGATATTTCCATTGGATTGAGAACTCCCTTGCCTGAAGCTGAAAAAATAAAAATTGAACACGGCACATGTATTCCGGAAAATGTAAGAAAGGGCACAACTATAGAGGTCCCTGCAGTTGGAGGCAGAGCTCCGAAAAAACTTTCCAAAGGAATCCTTGCTGAGATTCTAGAACCAAGGGTTGAAGAAATCTTCTCTCTATTAAAAACAGAATTGTTCTCCAACGGCCTTGAAAACACTTTCCCTGCAGGGTTTATTCTCACTGGTGGAAGCGTGGTTCTTGATGGAATCAGTGAGCTTGCAGAATCTGTTTTTAATGTGCCTGTACGAATTGGAGAGCCAAATAAAATTGGAGGACTAAAAGATATTGTCAAAAACCCTGCTTATGCAACTGGAGTTGGACTTGTAATTTTTGGCTCCACTGCCAGCAATCAGACGGAATTTAAAGATGCACAAGTTAAGGGTTTTAGCGGAATACTAAACAGAATGAAACAGTGGTTTAAAGAAATAATTTAATATTTTACAGGAGGTGGACATGACTTTTTCTTATGTAGAAAACGAAAAATCAGCAAAAATTAAGGTAATTGGTGTTGGCGGTGCCGGTGGTAACGCTGTGAACAACATGATTGATGCAAAACTAAAAGGTGTAAAATTTATTGTTGCCAACACTGATGTACAGGCTCTTGATGCATCCAAAGCTGAAGTAAAAATTCAGATTGGAAAAGAGCTTACAGAAGGTCTTGGAGCAGGTGCTGATCCAGATAAAGGCAGGGATGCTGCTTTAGAAACCATGAATGAACTGCGGGAAGCCCTGGAGGACAGTCATATGGTCTTTATTACAGCAGGATTTGGCGGCGGAACAGGAACTGGTGCGGCCCCTGTCATTGCAGAAATTTGTAAAGATCTTGGAATTCTGACTGTTGCAGTAGCTTCAAAACCCTTCTCTTTTGAAGGGAAAAAGAGAGAAAAACAGGCTCTTAAAGGTCTTGAAAATCTTCACGGAATCACAGATACAGTGATCACAATTCCAAATGACAGACTCCGCGGTATTGCATCCAAAGGTGCCAAGATGGTTGATATGTTCATTAAGGCAGATGAAATCCTGCATCATTCTGTAAAGGGCATCACTGATCTTATTATGATGCCTGGACATGTCAATCTCGACTTTGCAGATGTAAGAACTACCATGCAAAAAGCTGGTAAAGCATTGATGGGCATTGGTGTTGCTTCGGGAGAAAACCGTGCGGTTGAGGCTGCTGAAAGAGCAATTTCCCATCCTCTTCTTGAGGATATATCAATTTCAGGAGCAAAAGGTGTACTGATGAATATAACATCCAGCTCTGATCTTACCCTTGATGAAATGACAGAAGCATCAGACAGAATTTATCAGGAAGTTGGTGATGAGGCTGAGATCATATGGGGTCAGACATTTGATGAAGATCTTGGCGATGAAATGAGAATTACTGTAATTGCCACAGGTATTGATTCTGGGGAGTCTGGAGGATCCAATAATATTCACCATTTTGATCCTGTAGCTCAACCTTCTGAACCTCAACAACAAAAAATGTGGTCAGGGGCTGCA
>JBDLIV010000213.1:0-4131 GCA_039714675.1 Thermodesulfobacteriota bacterium | reverse complement strand
AAATCTTTTTTCTGGGCATTTAATATGGCATTGTTTATTGAATTTACAGGCAGCTTTTTCTTTTGGATCACAATCCATGGATACAATAACACAAAATTTAGGATGACCGTGTAAAATAGCCTTACAGCCGGTTTTCTCAATGATTTTTAAATGGGCGGAAAGTTCACTTGAAGCTGTAAGGCCGGCACTTGTGGAACCATCTAAAGGGACAGGGTCAATACACCCTTCAAGTTCATCAAGACAACTTCCTGTCTGGCTTATATAGAGAGTATAATTCCAAAAGTATGAGATATTTCCAAAATAAGAATCCACAAGTTCATATTCAATGGTTTTTCTACCTGCTTCAATAATAGTTGAATAAACCTGCTCTTCACTTGAAAAAGGGTATGCAATAGATCCTGGTAATATTTGTATTGGTTTTACATAAGGAGTTATGACATCAAATATTTCATGATAACGGGCTGTGATGGTTCCTGTCTGCAGGCTTTCAAGATAGTCTGCAAAAAATTTGACAAAACCTGCAAAACAGACAGAACTTATGGTTACAAAGCCCTGTTCAGGGCTGACTGTACCATGGGCGACAATTGCCGGGCCCTTGAAATTGCCGCTTTTCTTTCCAGGAACAATGATTACACTTTTTTTTTTTTTTAACGCTTCAACAATCTGGCTGGAATTAAACTCATTAATGACAGGCAGATCATGTAAAAAAGTTTTTGTTTCACAATCTTTGGGCTGTATCAGGCCATTGGATTTAAGGGCATTTTGCCCTAGAAAATTGATCAAACTTCCATATGGTTCCCTGGGCCTTAAAAAGAGTAAAGAATTTATATTCAATCCTTTAAAAACATCTTCCAACACCTCAATTTCATCTGCCTTTCGATTCCAGACAATGGTGTCATCCAGACCACCCACAAGAGGCTGTGACAATCCTTGGGCACTCCCAAGCTTTGCCTGGATAAGTTTATCTGCATATTTTTTTACAAGTTGTTCCATAACCTACAGGGCTCACGTAATAATCCAAGTGATCGAGCTTTATCTTTTTTGGGCAGACCTTTTGAGTCAATCCCTCTCACGGCATAATATTTTTCTCTTGCCTCTAAAAAATCTTCCCTGTTAATGGGGGGAATATTAATCTTATTACCGCTTGATCCTGCCAGTTTAAAAAATCTGTCAGGAAGATCATCGTCTGTTGCATTAAACCCGTTTAAAGCATTAATAATTCGTTCATTATAATAGATATGCTCTCCTTTGTTTAAAAGGTCCTGGGCAGTTGTTTCAATTCCGGTAACAGCTTCAAAGGCATTTGCATACTCTTCCAGACCTGCAGCAAAAAAAGTGAATTTACAGGCTGTAATAGAATCAATAACAGCATTTAAATCTTCAGCTATCTTTATAATTCTTGCCTTGCCGCTGAAACTGAATCTATCTGTGGCCACAGGTTTTCTAAATATTTCATGACTTATGGGATAGGCTCGCAAATGACATCCTCCCCGGGTGGAGAGAGCATATCCCAAAGCCATGCCATATGCTCCACGGGGATCATATGCTGGAAGCTCCAAACCTTTTACAGACATGGCTGCCTGAGGTTTTCCCATTTTTTTGGCATAAAGTTTTGCTCCCATGGCAAGATCCCTTCCTTCACCTTTTCTTTGAGCAATATCATCAAGAAGAGACAAAAGAGTTTCCCTGGTGTAATCAAGGCCGGTTATTTCACGTCTGCACGCCAGAACTGATGCAGCAGATATTGTATCCATGCCATAATAATTGCACCGTTCATTGGCAATTACAACAAGATCTCTGTCTCTGCAGCCAATAAGAGCCGTAAAGTGGGACATGGTTTCAAACTCAGGCATTGTAAAACTCTTCTTGTTTCTGGCTCCAATCTTTTTACACAGAATATGACAGCCAAGACAGCCGTGTCTCTTTGGAGCGTAGGTTTCAGCATATGCTGCTGCATTGAGTTTTGATGCATGTTTGAAATTTGTATTCAAAAAATTATCAGTGGGCATCATGCGCCGGTTATCCATAAGGTCATATACAGCCCCGGTACCAAGGCTGGCAAAGCCAAACTGCCCCATTAGCGCAGGAGAAGCTGCTGTAAGCCTTAATATATCTTCCCTTGCCTTTTTCAGTTTATCTGGATTTTCCACCTTGCACCTGCCCGTGCCATCCACCAGAATATATTTAATTTTTTTTTGGGCAAGGCAGAGTCCAAGCCCTGCCCTGCCGGCTGCATGGTGCTGATCCACAGTTATTGAGGCAAACCGCACACCATTTTCAGCTGCAGGCCCGATTGAGGCAAGGGAGGCATTGCCAGGCTTGATTTGTTTCTGGACAACATCTGTATCAAGCCCCCACAATTTTTTGGCATCTTTAAAATATATTTTACTGTTTTTTATTATTATACCAGTGGGAGCTTTGCTTTTGCCTTTAATGACGATACCATCCCAACCTGCACGTTTAAGCTTTGTGCCAAGTTTTCCGCCAACAGAAGAGTCTGCAATAAGTCCTGTGAGAGGAGATTTTGAAATAATATGGGCACGGCCTGATGTGGGTGAAATAGTTCCGGTAAGAGGTCCTGTAAAGATGCTGATCACCATCTTCTCATGATCCCAGGGAAGAGTTGCACACTGCCTTAAATATCGTCCGCCAAACCCTTTACCGCCAAGGTAAAAGCTGTAAGTATCAATATCAGGATGCTCAACCTCAAAAGTTTTTTTTGTAAGATCAATATGCAGTATATTCCCGGTCCATCCATACATATTTGAATGCCAATCGTAATTTTACTGTTTTTTCCAGGTTTATCTTTTTTTTACAAATATTACATGATAATCAAGATTTTATCTATGATTATCTATGACTATCTATGGGATTATCTATGGAATAATAGAAGGAATTTTTGAGTTTTAAATTAAATACAAATTCATTTATTTTTTTAATTTTTCTATATTATCCCTTGCAAATGCAATGGAAGGATCTATTTTAAGAGCCGTTTTATAGTATTGGATTGCAAGTCCGATCTCTCCAAGTTCTCTATAATTTGAGCCGATATTTGCATAGTTAATGGCAAGGGACGGATCTATCTCAAGTGCATTTTCAAAACATGTAATGGCTTTTTCATATTTCTTTTGCATAAAATGACAGAACCCCATGGTATTGAACATATCCGGACGCTGCCCATCAATTGCAAGGCCTTGCTCACATGTTTCAACAGCTTGTTCATATTGTTCAAGATCTTTCTGGCATGCCCCCATATGGGAATAGATATCCGGCATATTCAGTTCCACAGGATCTCTTTCAAGGGCGGCTTTAAATTCAATTATAGCATTATCAAAGTCATACATGGCGCTGAGCATCAAACCTTTGTAAAAGTTTGTATAGTATCTGCCGGGCAATGCTTTTTCCAGATCATTAAGCCTGGACAAAGCCTGAACAGGATCAAAATTTTCAGTAATCAGTCTGGCAGAAAACATTCCTACACTTGCTGCTGCTGCCCTTTCCCTGAAATGAGCTCCCGGAATAATCGTATAAAATGCAGGAATTTCAATATCGCTGTTCATAACATTTATGGCAAAAACTTGAAATTGTTTTGAATCCAGCACAGAAAGCAGATTTTCTACTTCAGTTTTGATGTTATTATTTGAAAGATCCGGCAGAGAATCTATATTAATCATTTTTTCAGGATGGGTGATGAATTCAGCATTTTTAATGTTAATAAATTTGGGAAGCCCTGAAGCTTCATAATTGGATCCTGAATTAAAATCCCCTGCAAGCTGGGCTGTTTCTGTCAGAGCACGACTCATGGCTTTTTCAGGATCAGGTGATGTTCCTGCAGTCCAGACGATTTCACTGGTGCTGCCGAATGTAGCAGGATCCCAGGCAAGAATTCCTATGGTTGATATTCCTGTATCAAGAGAAAAATCAGAAGCATAAACTTTTATGCCCTCTTTTTTAAAATTGTTGAGCATTTTAATGACCAGAGGGTCTGAAAAAGAGTCAAGATTAATTCCAGGGACTTTTAAGTTCTCATGACTGACCATGGAAGAGGTATGACGTTCAACAAGTTCACAAATTCCCTGGATTAAGGCTTCTTCCTGGCAATTCCCGGCACATGGTCCGTTAAATTCATTA
>JBDLIV010000212.1:0-4144 GCA_039714675.1 Thermodesulfobacteriota bacterium | reverse complement strand
ATCGCCAGATGTGTTGACAGATCAAATGATAGAACACCGGCCGCAATTTCTTTTTTCATTGTACCGATGGCCTGGGCCACTGCTTTGTGATTTTTGGGATCACCCACCTTTCTGACAGCATCGAAATAGAACTGCATCATTTCATAAAGTCCTATGCCGTAGGGTCCTGGTTCAGCGTTGTAGCGGGCTCTGTAAGCATCTATTCTTTTTTTAGCCAGGGGCCATTTCGGGGTATTAAGCGGACCACCGATCATATTGTAAAGAACTCCATTGGCGTTTTTTCCTGTCAGTTTCAGAAATGCCGGGACTGAGGGAGCATATTGAAGGAAAACCAGACTATTTGTTGGATCTTCAAGAAATTGGTTCAAAAATAAGGCAGAGTTACCGGGAAGATAATCGGTGTTTACAACCAGATCAGGGGGATCCTGCCGGACTTTGGCCAGACTGGCCCGCCAATCGCTGACCTCACCAAATGGTACCAGTTCGTCCACGGTGATTTTCCAGCCCCCGTTCTTAAAAACTGTTTTCATCCCTTCGGATATGGTTTTTGAATACGGATTGTCTGAAGAGATAATGGCCACTTTTTTATTATTTAGTTTTATTTTCCCTGCTGCTGCCAGGTTTTCTATAAGCGGCAGTAAATCGGTTTCATATCCCTTAAATGACGGGGTAAATGACCAGCAGCACCAATACTCTTCCGGAGCCTTACTGATGATGGCCTTAGTGGGTCCGGCAGGTCCGGCAATAAAAAAAGGCATGTCCGACTCTTTCATCAGATCGATTTCAAAGTTTGAAAGGCTGGCATAGCCGGTAATAATAAAATGAACGTTTCCGTCACTCAAAAGGCGTTCAACCGCGCTGGTTACATTGGCCGCTGACATGTCCTTTACGTCGGCAACTACCATTTCAAAGGTATAACCAGCTGCACCGCCGGCACTATTCACTTCCTCCACGGCCCATTTGACAGCCCTGATATAATCCTCGCCATCAGCAGAAGCCTGGCCGGTTAATGGCGCAAGGACACCCACTTTAATTGCTTTGGCCTCCACGGCCTGATTTGATGATCCAATGGCAATTAATGCCGGCAACAAAATAAAGATAAAACAACTTTTTAATACCATGCTCATTTTTAAAAGCATTATTTTTCTCCTTTTTAAGAATTTAGTATATCAAAATGTCAGAGACATTTCTGCCAGTCGGATCCAATAGCTGGCCCCGACCGGTAACAATTCATCGTTAAAATCATATTGTGGATTGTGAGGCATCACGCCCCCCTTATCTCCTTTTCCATTACCCAGCAGAATATATGATCCCGGTGTTGATGTCATCAGCCAGGCAAAATCTTCAGAGCCCATAAGCGGAGGACAATTGGTATCTACGTTTTCGTCAGATAAAACGAGATTTGCCGCTTTAACCGCCAGATTGGTTTCATCAGGTGTGTTGACAACAGGGGGATAACGGTGTTCATAGGTGATATCAACTTTAGCACCATGGGCCTGGCAAACACCTTGACAGATTTGCTTGAATTTTTTTTCTATCTGCCCTAGAAGTTCCGGAGTGGTGAGCCTTACACTGCCAGCTAACCGGGCGGATTCAGGAATAATATTATATGTGGTGCCAGCCTGAAAACGGGTAACGCTTAGGACAATGGGCAGCAAGGGATCAGTTGCACGAGAGACAATTTTTTGAAGGGCACCGACTACCTCAGCACCGACTACAATGGGATCAATCCCTTTATGAGGCATAGCGCCATGGGTTCCCACTCCTGTAATTTTCAGATCAAAAGTATCAAAGGATGCCATGATTCCGCCGGTTCTGACCGCGGCTTTTCCAACCTCCAGGCCTGGATAATTATGCAGACCATAGACAGCATTCACCGGAAACTTTTCAAACAATCCTTCCTGAATCATCCGCCGTGCCCCACCTTCATTTTCTTCTGCCGGCTGAAAGATAAATGAGATGGTTCCGTCAAATTTGCCGTATAGGGCAAGATGCCGCGCTGCTGCCAACAGCATAACCGTATGGCCATCATGCCCACAGGCGTGCATCTTCCCCGGATTCCGAGAAGTGTAGGAAAAACGGTTTTTTTCCTCAATGGGCAGAGCATCCATATCAGCCCGGAACCCGATGCTTTTATTTCCGGTGCCTTTGCGCAATATCCCCACAACGCCTGTTTCAGCGATCTTTTCATGAACCTCCAAGCCGAATTCTTTCAGTTTTTGAGCCACGAAACCGGCTGTTTGAACCTCCTCAAAAGCAGTTTCAGGGATTTGATGCAAATATCGCCGCCATTCTCTTAGCTCTAATTTAGCGTTATTGATTTCAGATATGATCTCCATGAAAAAATACCTCTAAAAATAATAATATCTACCTAGTTCTGTTATTCATTATCTAATAATTAATAGATTGTCAATATTATTTGAAATAGATTTAAAATAATATTTTAATGATTGTGTTTTGCAGAAAATTCGTGTATTTTAGAAAAAATTTAAAAGGGATACAATATGGATCAGACGAAAAGAACACAGAAGGCGGCAAAGTACATTAAAAACTTGTTGAATACCGCAGCATTGCCGCGAAATCAGGTGGCGGCTCTTTCAGGACTTTCCAATGGTTATATCCTGCACCTTGAAAATGGTCAGATTGCCAACGTCAACCGTAAAAAATTGATCGCTTTTGCCGTTTCCTTAAGCTTGGACCTGTTTGAAATAGATAGGATGCTGACACTCTTCGACCGGGCAAAACTGGATGAAGATGATATCCCTCTCTTTATTGAACGGGTCGGAAATCGAAGATTATCATCCGCTTTACTGCCTTTACACACGTCATTCAGCTACGAATTGTTTATCTTAAATGAAGAAAAGGTGCCGGGAAAGTTGGTGATTGTGAACGATCGTCCTACAGCCAATACACTACCGCCGGGCTATCGCACTTATTTCAATAAGAACACGATTAACCACCATCCGATTTTTTTAAAACTCATAGAGTCCATCGGCCGTGCAAGGAGGGATAATTTCCTTAACCTGTTGGAAAACTTCCAGGTAGAACATTATATATGCCGGGATTGTTTTTTTGACTATATGGACAAGTATCAGAGCGGGGATGAAAGACTATGGCGCCAAAAACATCTTCAACTGATGACAGAAGACATGAAAAACCATAGCAATTTAAAAATTTTCATTACAGATTATTGTCCCAAGTTTAATTTTACGATTAAAATCCCTGACAATTTGAATGAAAACAGTGAAAAATTGTTTTTTTTAGGAAATTCCCCCCATTCAGAGATTTTGGATGAGCGAATTCAAATACTCGGGTTCGGAACAGAAAACAAAACAATTGTTCAAAATTTCAAAAAAACACTAACACTTACTCAGGGATCTGTAGTTGAGAATATAAGAAGCAATCACAGGTTAAAAAAATTTATAAAGAGTTTAACCGGCATCCCACACTCTTTTCTACAGACCTAAGTGATTTCTTTGTTTATAACGACTATCCTCCAGGAAAGGAATTTAAAATGTCAGAAAAATTTGTTGTTACAGCAGCACTTACGGGTGCAATCCATACCCCAAGCATGTCGCCCTATTTACCGATAACTCCTGATGAACTGGTGGAGGAAGCAAGACGGGCTAATGAGGCGGGAGCATCAGTGATCCATATCCATGCACGTGACCCCAAAACCGGACAGCCTTCAGGCGACAGCAAAATTATGGGTGAAATACTGGCCGGGATCAAGAGTAAATGTGATGCCGTTATTTGTACCACTACCGGCGGTGGATTAGGCATGACTGTGGAACAAAGAGTTTCAGTTGTAAAAACTTACAGCCCTGAGTTAGCTTCCCTCAATGCCGGCTCTTTGAATTTCGCCCTTTTCCCGATACTGGAAAAAATAAAAGAATTCAAATATGATTGGGAACTGCAATACCTTGGTATGACTGAAGACTTTATTTTCCCCAACACTTTCGCAACACTAAGTGAATTTACCGGAATTTTCAATTCGGAAAAAACTCGACCGGAATTTGAGATCTATGACGCCGGCATGCTGAGCAATCTTGCATTTCTCATCAGCAAAGGTCATGTCACCAAGCCGGTTTATCTGCAATTTGTGTTTGGCGTCTTAGGTGGCATGCAGGCAACGGTCAATAAT